>CAHJXE010000079.1 GCA_903644085.1 Hyphomicrobiales bacterium | reverse complement strand
GCGGCGGTCCGGGATGCACGGATGCGCTGCCTTGACGCTCAAATTGATGTCGCTACATCGAGGCGTGGCGATCACCTTCGACCCCACGAAGCGGGAGGCGGCCCTCCGGGAGCGGGGTCTCGATTTCCTGGAGGCGAACCTCGTCTTCGAAGGGCCTCGCCTCGATTTCGACGACCTGCGGTTCGACTATGGTGAGGTCAGACGCGTGACGGTCGGCATCCTGAGAGGGCGCATAGTGATCGTGGTGTGGACGCCGCGCGGTGTCGATCACCACGTGATCTCGATGAGGAAAGCCAATGATCGCGAAAACAAGCGCTACGCCGGCCTTCTCCGCTGATCATTATAGCGGGACTGATCTTGCCAAGCTGGACGCTCACGTGATTCAGCCCGAGGAGTACGAGGAGATTGCCGAACTGACTGACGAGATGATCGCGCGCGCGGATTTCTACCGTGGCGGTGTCCTGATCCGCCGCGGCCGGCCGAAGTCGGACAGCCCGAAGAAGCAAGTGACGATCCGGCTCGACGCCGACGTGCTGGAGGGTCTGCGCGCGACCGGCGCGGGCTGGCAGACGCGGATCAACGACGCCCTGAGGGTCTGGCTCCTGGCCCGGTCTCTCGACGAGGGGGCACCGCGTTCCGCGGACAGGACGACGTCATGAGCGACCATCCTGTCCACCCGCACGACCATCCGCATGATCACGAGGGTGAGCCGCGCTGGAAGCATGACGGCGTGCGGGTGATCCCGGGCGACCGGCTCGATCCCAACACCGCACAGACGCCCGGCATGTTCCGGCAGGCCGCGATCAACCACGCGCGTGTCGGGGCGCAGAAGATCTGGGCCGGGACGGTCGCGATCCAGCCGAACGCCAAGACCGGAGTCCACCATCACGGCGAGTTGGAGAGCGTGATCTACGTGGTGCGCGGCCGAGCCCGGATGCGCTGGGGCGAGCGGCTCGAATACGTCGCCGAGGCGGGGCCGGGCGACTTCATCTTCATTCCGCCCTTCGTGCCTCACCAGGAGATCAACGCGTCGCCTGACGAGCCGCTCGAATGCGTGCTCGTCCGCTCGGACAACGAGGCGGTGGTCGTCAACATCACCGACGTGGATCCGGTCGAGCCGCCGGAGAACGTGCCGTGGATCGACCCGATCCACACGCACCCGTAGCGGTCACGTCCTGTCCTGGATTCGGGTCCGGCCTTTGGCCGCCCCCGCAATGACAGAGGAAGTTCAGGCCTCGTGCTCGTTGCCGGGCCGCGTCTTCGGATTCGTGGCGGGCTCGCCGCCGCCGGTCGGCATGCGGTCGCCTTGGCCCTGGGAGTTGCCGCCAATCGCGACCGGCGGGCGGCCGGGTTCGCCGCCGGACGCGCCGCGTGCCGCCCAGTCGCCGGTGCTCTTCGGCTCGGGGATCCCGCCCTCCTCGCCGCCGCCGCCCAGCACCGCTTTCTGTGCCTCCGTCTGGCGGCCTGAATCGACGGCTTTGGGCTGGCCGACCTCGTCGTCGGGCTTCTTCATCGGCATGATCGTCGATCCTCGTGGGTGATGTGTGTGGTCAGACCTGCGGGATCGCCATGCCGCGGCGCACGGCCGGGCGGCTCTCGATCTCGAAGAGCCAGCGCTCGATCTGAGGCGTCGCCCCGAGACGTTCGCCCGCCATCTCGCGCAACGGACCGAACACCGCCTTCGTCCAGGTGAAGGCCGAGATGTCCGCGATGCCGTAATCGCCCGCGAGGTAGCCCGCCTCGTCGAGCCGGCCTTCCAGCACCTTGAAGAGGCGCACGGCCTCCACGGTGAAACGCTCGATCGCCGCCGGGACCGGCTCCGGGGCGCGCTTCGCGAAGTAGTTCCACTGCCCGAGCATGGGCCCGAGCCCCGCGACGGACCATACGAGCCATTCGAGCGCGCTGTCGCGCGCAACGCCGCTGGCCGGGAGCAACTGCCCGGACTTCTCCGCGAGGTAGATCAGGATCGCGGCGGTCTCGAAGATGGTCCGGACCTCCTCGCCGTCATGGTCCGCGATGGCCGGGATCTTGTTGTTCGGCGACATCGCCAGGAAGGCCGGGTCGAACTGCTCGTCCTTGGCGATGTTGACCGTCTTCACCTCGTAGGGCTCGCCGATCTCCTCCAACATGATGGAGGCCTTCCGGCCGTTCGGCGTCGCCCAGGTGTAGAGCGTGATCATCTATCCGACGCCCGGATCGACGTCATCGCCTTGCGCGCCATCCGAGAGCGCGCCCTCGCCCGGGGTGGACGCATCCCGCCGCTCGGCTTTGGGAGGCGACGAAGCTGCGGTCGACGACGGCGCCGCGTTGGTCCCGTCCTTCGCCGTCCCGGGTGTCTTCACGTCCCCGTTCGGCGGGGGCGCGTCGTGGTTGCCGTAGCCCGCGTTGCTCATGTGTCTCTCCGTTCGACTTGGACAACGCGGCGTCGGGCAGAACGTTCGGGCACGCCCTAGAGCGCGGCGGTCACCGAGATCTCGACGCCGAATTGCGGCCCCGCGAGCGTCGCCTGCACGGTCGCGCGCGCCGGCGCGCATCCCGGTGCGAGCCAGGCATCCCAGATGCCGTTCATCTCGGCGAAATGCGCGATGTCCACGAGGTAGATCGTGGCCGAGAGGATCTTCGTCTTATCCGTGCCGGCCTTGGCCAGAATCTCGTCCACGGAGGCGAGCACGTCCCCCGTCTGCTCCGCGATGCTGCCGCCGGCTTTCCCGTGCGCCACCTGCCCTGCGAGGTACACGGTCGCGTTATGCACGACCGCCATGCTCATGCGCGCGCCGCCCTCGATACGCTCGATCGTCATGTCGTGATCCTCTCGACGGCCTGCCTTGCGCCGAACTCCGCAGGCAGCCTTAAGCCTTCCACCGGCGAGTGTCAGCGCGCCCCGTGTGTCTCGTCAGTCTCGGCTCAAACTTTTCATCAAGCTTGACCGTTTTGTCGCAACCCCGGGGCGCGACGCGCGTTTGAGGGCATTGGATCGCCACGGAGCGCGCTAACATGGGTATCATCTGGACCATCATCGTCGGCTTCGTGGTCGGCCTCGTGGCGAAGTTCATCATGCCGGGACCGAACGAGCCTCAGGGCTTCATCTTGACGACGATCCTCGGGATCATCGGCATGTTCGTCGGTACCTACCTCGGTCAGCTGGTGGGCTGGTACGGGCCGAACGACGGGGCGCGCTTCATCGGCGGCATCGTCGGCGCGTGCGTGGTCCTGTTCCTCTATGGCCTCGTTGCCGGGCGTCGCCGCACGGTCCTCTGACCACGCGACGATCGTTTCGAATGTTGCGACGGCTGGACCTCGGTCCAGCCGTTCTCGTTTGGTCAGGCGGTCTCGCCGTCCATGATGGCCTTGACGGCGCAGTGGCCTGTCGCGCCCCGGATGGCGAGTGCGGAGCCGGCCAGGATGGCGATCAGGCTGAGCCACTTGTTGGGGCGGGGCTTCGCACCGACAGCCGCGATCGCGAGCCCGCCGATGACGGACAGGGTCCGCTCGGTCATGGAGAGGTTCGCGTCTCCCGAGATGAGATGATGAGCTTCGTCGACGATCGAGTTCGGCACGTGTGACCTCCAGGTCGTGTGGTTGGCGATGGCGTGCGAACGCCCCGTCGCGGTCGACGTTCCATGCCGGATCTTGCGCGGACGGCCCTGGATGGCACACCGGTTGCGGAGTGCGGGTCCTCACGCGTCGTCGCTGGCGCTCCGTCGCGACCCGAGGATCTTTGCGAATGTCGAAATTCCGCTTCGCGGCAGCCGCCGCGGCCTTCGCCATCGTGTCGGGCGCGGCCTCGGCCGCGACCCTCGACGCGATCCGCCAGCGCGGCGTGCTGATCTGCGGCGTCCACCCATCGCAGCCGGGCTTCGGGCAGGTGGACTCGACCGGCCGCTACAAGGGCCTCGACATCGACCTCTGCCGCGCGATGTCCGCCGCGATCTTCGACGATGTCGAGAAGGTGCGCTTCATCCCCACTACCGCGACCGGTCGCTTTCCCGCCGTGCAGTCGGGGGAGGTCGACGTGCTGGCGCGCAATGCCACCTACACCATGTCGCGCGACAGCGCGCTCGGGCTCAACTTCCCGGCCATCAACTTCTTCGATGGCCAGGGCTTCATCGTGCGACGCTCGATGAATATCGCGAGCGTGAACGAGCTCGCAGGCGCGTCGGTCTGCGTCGCCCAGGGGTCGACGACCGAGCTCAATCTCGCGGATTACTTCCGCGTCCACGGCATGAAGTACGAGGGAATCGCGTTCGGCAACCTCGACGAGGCCTCGAAGGGGCTGGAGAGCGGGCGCTGCGACGCCTTCACGACCGACTCGTCGGGGCTGGCCGCGCAACGCCTCACCTTCGCGAAGCCCGACGATTTCGTCATCTTGCCCGAGATCATCTCGAAGGAGCCGCTCGGCCCCGCGATCCGCAAGGGCGACGAGCAATGGACCACGATCGTGCGCTGGACGCACTACGCCATGCTGAACGCGGAGGAGCTCGGCGTCACGCAGGCGAATGTCGACGCGATGCTGAAGTCGCCCAATCCCGAGATCCGGCGGTTGCTCGGGGTAGAGGGTAATTTCGGCGAGGCGCTCGGGCTCACGAAGGATTGGGCCTACCGCATCGTCAAGCGCGTCGGGAACTACGGCGAGAGCTTCGAGCGCAATATCGGGCCGAACTCGCCGCTCAAGATCCCGCGCGGCATCAACGCGCTCGGCTCGAAGGGCGGCCTGCAATACGCCTATCCGGTGAGATAGAGCCGCGTCACTCAAGCCTTCGTGAGCGGCGCACCGTTCGGTGGAACGTCGCCCGAGACCCGCTGTTCACCTCGATCAAAGGATGAACGGTATGAAGCTCAAGACGAAATCGACATACATCATCGGTGCCATCGTGGTGTTCATGGGCGTGGTGGCGGCAGGCCTGCATCTCTTCTCGGAGAACGGCCAATTCGCTCCGGCCAACATGACCAACAACGCGACAAAATCCGACCAGCGCGATGCGGTCGTCAGCAACGACGTCGCCAATCACAAGAAGTGAGCCGACGCTCCAGCGAGCCCGGTCGATCATCAATCTCATCTTCCTCCCTCGCCGGAAGGAGTGAGGCACTGAACTGAACGAGAAAGGGCGGCCCTGAGGCCGCCCTTTCGTCATTCCGGCTTAAGATCGGGATCACTCCCCGGCGTCGACCGGCTCGTCGCGTTGCACGCGCTCGCCGCCCTCGGCGCGGGGCTCACGGTCCTCGCGCGGGCCCCGATATTCGCGGCGCGGGCCGCGGTCGCGTCCGCCCCGGTCGTCTCGGCGCGGGCCGCGGTCGCCCCTGTCCTCGCGCTCCTCGCCGGCCTCGCCGCGCTCGCTGTCGCGCTGCGCCTTGACCTTCTCGGTGATGTCCTCGCCCGTCTGCTGATCGACGACCTTCATGGAGAGGCGGATCTTGCCGCGCTCGTCCGCGCCCAGGAACTTCACCTTCACCTTGTCGCCTTCCTTGACGACGTCGGTGACCTTCTGCACCCGCTGCGGCGCGAGCTCCGAGATGTGCACGAGGCCGTCCTTGGGGCCGAAGAAGTTCACGAAGGCGCCGAACTCCATCGTCTTCACGATGGTGCCGTCGTAGATCGTGCCGGCCTCCGGCTCCGCTGTCAGCGAGCGGATCCAGTTGCGCGCCGCCGCGATCGACTTCGCCTCGGACGACGCGATCTTGATCGTGCCGTCGTCCTCGACGTTGATCTTGGCGCCCGTCTTCTCGACGATCTCGCGGATCACCTTGCCGCCCGTGCCGATCACGTCGCGGATCTTGTCGGTCGGGATCTGCATGACCTCGATGCGCGGCGCGTGCTCGCCGAGCTCGGCGCGGGCCGTATTCAGCGCCTTCGACATCTCGTCGAGGATATGGAGCCGCCCGTCCTTCGCCTGGGTGAGGGCGACCCGCATGATCTCCTCGGTGATCCCGGCGATCTTGATGTCCATCTGGAGGGACGTCAGACCGGCCTCGGTGCCCGCGACCTTGAAGTCCATGTCGCCGAGCGCGTCCTCGTCGCCGAGGATGTCGGACAGCACCGCGAAGCGCTCGCCCTCCAAGATGAGACCCATCGCGATTCCGGCGACAGGCCGGCGCAGCGGCACGCCCGCGTCCATCAGCGCAAGGGACGAGCCGCAGACCGTCGCCATGGAGGAGGAGCCGTTCGACTCCGTGATCTCGGAGACGAGCCGCACGGTGTAGGGGAACTCGTGCGCGGGCGGCAGCATCGGGTGCAGCGCGCGCCAGGCGAGTTTGCCGTGGCCGATCTCGCGACGTCCGGGGGACCCCATGCGGCCCGTCTCGCCGACCGAGTAGGGAGGGAAGTTGTAGTGGAGAAGGAAGTTCTCCTTCCGGGTCCCTTCGAGCTGGTCGATATACTGCTCGTCCTCGCCGGTGCCGAGGGTCGCCACGACCAGCGCCTGGGTCTCGCCGCGCGTGAACAGCGCCGAGCCGTGGGTGCGGGGCAGGATGCCGACCTCGGAGAGGATCGGCCGCACCGTCTTCACGTCGCGGCCGTCGATGCGGGTTCCCTCGTCGAGGATGTTCCAGCGCACGATCTTCGCCTGCATGGCCTTGAAGGCGGTCTTCACCTTGTCGACCGGGAAGCGGGCCTCGCCGTCCGCCGGCACCAGGGCCGACATGACCTTGTGGCGCGCGGCGTCGACCGCCACGTAGCGATCGGCCTTCTGGGTGATCTTGTAGGCGGAGCGCAGATCGTGCTCCGCGATCTCGAGGATCACCTTGTCGATCTCGGAGAGATCCGGTGCCGTGTAGTCGCGCGGCTCCTTCGCGGCCTTCTCGGCCAGGCGGATGATCGCCTCGATGACCGGCTGGAAGTGCTTGTGGCCGAACATGACGGCGCCGAGCATGATCTCTTCCGAGAGCTCCTTCGCCTCGGACTCGACCATCAGGACCGCGTCCTGCGTGCCCGCCACCACGAGGTCGAGCTGCGTCGCCTCCATCTCGGTCAGTGGCGGGTTCAGCTTGTAGCCGCCCCCGATGTAGCCGACGCGCGCCGCGCCGACCGGACCCATGAAGGGCACGCCGGAGAGCGTGAGGGCGGCCGAGGTCGCCACCAGCCCGACGATGTCCGGGTCGTTCTCGAGATCGTGCGACAGCACCGTCACGACGATCTGCGTGTCGTTCTTGTAGCCCTCGACGAAGAGGGGACGGATCGGCCGGTCGATCAGGCGCGAAGTCAGCGTCTCCTTCTCGGTCGGGCGGCCTTCGCGCTTGAAGTAGCCGCCCGGAATGCGGCCGGCCGCGTAGGTGCGCTCCTGGTAATTGACCGTGAGCGGGAAGAAGTCGAAGCCGGGTTTCGGCTCCTTCATGGACACCACGGTCGCGAGCACGGTCGTGTCGCCGTAGGTCGCGAGCACCGCGCCGTCGGCTTGGCGGGCCATCTTGCCGGTCTCGAGGACGAGCTTGCGCCCGCCCCACATCAGCTCTTCGCGTTGAATGTCGAACATCTGTCTCTCGTCTGACCGGCCGGACCCCTGTCCGGTCGGCGGTGGCGGCAGGTCCGCGTCGGTCCGACGCGTCCGTCGAGGACGCGCCGATGATGCGCCATGAACAAGATGGCCGGGCGCTCGGAGAGCGGCGCTCGCGTCCGGTGGCTCGGCCCTCGAGCGCCCGGCGATCTTGACCATGGCAGGCGGACCCGCCTGGTTCGGCGCGCCGGACTATTCCGGCGACGCCGTGGAGCGCGCCGGCAGGATGCCGGATGCGCGTCGTTGTCCGGACGTGTCCGGGCTCGCCGGGCGGTCAGGCCGCCCGCGGAACGGCGATGCCGCCCGATCGATCAGCGGCGAATGCCGAGCTTCTCGATCAGGGACCTGTAGCGGCTCTCGTCCTTGCTCTTCAGGTAGTCGAGGAGCGAGCGCCGCGAGGACACGAGCTTCAGGAGGCCGCGGCGGGAATGGTTGTCCTTGGCGTGCGTCTTGAAGTGCTCGGTCAGGTTGGTGATCCGCTCGGTCAGGATCGCGACCTGGACCTCCGCAGAGCCTGTGTCGCCCGACTTACGGGCATGTTCCTTCATGAGCGACGTCTTGCGCTCGGCCGTGATCGACATCGTGCTTCCTTATCTGGAGAGTGTCGGGTGGACGCGCCGTGACCGGTGCGCCCTTCGCGGCAGTCGGCCGGGCCGGGATGTCGTCCAGCACGGTCGGGATATCGCGAGATGAGCCCGCGGGTCTGATCGACCGCGGCGGAACGTCCTTATACACGAGAGCGCCATCTTGGCCATACGCTTCGTCGCGACGGCCTATCCGGCTTGTGTTGGGGCCGGAACGGCTCTATATGCCATCGAGTCAATCTTGGCCAGACTACTGGGCCGTTACGCCCGGCTGAGTTCGGCGCGCACGATTCAGCTTCTATCAACATTGATTCCCCGGCCGCGCTCAAGCGGTCGGGGGTCGTGCGACTACTGACGAAAGAGATTGTTATGGCGACCGGTACTGTAAAGTGGTTCAACGACACCAAGGGTTACGGCTTCATCCAGCCTGAGAGCGGCGGCAAGGACGTGTTCGTGCACATCAGCGCCGTCGAGCGCTCCGGCATGGGCGGCCTCGCCGAGGGTCAGAAGATCTCCTACGAGGTCGAAGCTGATCGTCGCAGCGGCAAGGAATCCGCCGTGAACCTCAAGGCGGCTTCCTGAGCCACCAAGGCCGCGCGAGCCATCGAGGCTTGCCGAGCTTCAAGGCGGCGTAAAGCCTCCCTGCCCGCACCTTCCAAGGTTCGGGTTCAATTCTGATGAGGGTGATAGACTTGCAGGTTCTCGTTCGTGACAACAACGTCGACCAGGCGTTGCGTGTGCTCAAGAAGAAGATGCAGCGCGAAGGCGTGTTCCGCGAGATGAAACAGCGGAGTGCCTACGAGAAGCCGTCCGAGCGCAAGGTGCGCGAGAAGGCTGCAGCCATCCGGCGCGCCCGCAAGGTCGCCCGCAAGCAGGCCATCCGTGAGGGCCTGATCGCTGCTCCCAAGCCGAAGCCGAGATTCGCGCCCGGTGGTGCCCGCAAGCCGGCAGGGCCGGGCGGTGCGCCCTCAGTCGGTGGTGACGGCGCCGCCATGACGCCGAACCTGCGATGAACGATACGGAGGTCATCGTCGCCCCGGTGCAGACCGGCGGCGCTGACCATGACGTCCCTGACCAGGCCGTTCAGACGGGCGCCTCCGACGTCATGAGCGACGACGTCCCGGACAGCTCCGAAGACGAATCGTCAGACGAAGTTCCCAAAGATACGCCGGCCGTCGACGACAGGCCTCCTGCGGTTCTAAGGCTGGAGCGCGCCCAACGCTTGAAGCGCGAGGGCGAGATCGCACGGGCCGAGCACGACGCCGCAGCGATCGCGACCGACCAGAAGACCGCGCGACTGAAGGCCCTGCGCCTCGAACGTGAAGCGGCAGACCGGATCGTCGCCGCGAAGGAAGCGGCCGCCAAGGCCGAGCTCAAGCCGGCCGCGAAACGCAAGCGCGTCGTGAAGGCGCCAGCTTAAACCCTCCCTCGCCAGATCACATCGATCGGAACTCGCGTCCGTCATGCGATGTGAGTTCGACATCCTGGATGACGCCGACCGATCGCGGGCTCGCGAAGCGTACGGGCGAGAAATCCTGTGTTCGTCCCAGGTGGCGGCTCTCGACGAGTACGGATCTCCTGTGTCCGATCTCGCGGTCAAGGTGGCGCACGAGCGCGTCCGCCCCGGCTCGGCGCAGGGCACGCGCGCGCTCCGTGACGGCTTCCTCTGCGACGGCCGGCATGCGCGCGGCCGGCGTTCCGGGTCGCCTTGAATACGGGAAGACGTGCAGGTAGGTCAGGCGGCATTCCTCCACGAGATCGAGCGTTCGCGCGAACATCGCGTCGGTCTCCGTCGGAAACCCGGCGATCAGGTCGGCCCCGAACACGATATCCGGCCGAAGCCGCTTCACGTCACGGCAGAACGCGATCGCGTCCGCGCGCCGGTGACGCCGCTTCATGCGCGTCAGGATCATGTCGTCGCCCGCTTGCAGCGAGAGGTGGAGATGGGGCATCAGGCGCGGCTCGGTGGCGAGCGCGTCGAGGAGATCGGCATCGGCCTCGATCCCGTCGATCGAGGAGAGGCGGAGTCGCGGCAGGTCCGGACAGGCGGCCAGGATCGCCTTCACGAGACGCCCGAGGGCTGACTGCCCGTCGATCTCGTAGCTGGTGAGGTCGACGCCGGTCAGCACGACCTCTCGCGCGCCGGCCTCGACGAGCGCCCGCGCGCCCGCGACGGCGATGTCGAGGTCGAGCGAGCGCGCGTTCCCCCGCCCGAACGGGATGATGCAGAAGGTGCAGCGATGGTCGCAGCCGTTCTGGACGGCCAGAGACGCGCGCACGTGCCGCGGTGGCGCCGCGACGGGCGCGGCCCGTCGCACGGCCATGATGTCGCCGACCGCGACGCGGGGGAGGGGGCCTGTCCGGGCCCAGATGTCGGGCCGTATCTTCTCGGCGTTGCCGACGACGCGCGCCACCTCCGGCATGGCGGCGAAGCGCGCGGGCTCGATCTGCGCCGCGCAGCCGGTCACCACGATGCGGCGGCCCGGCCGCTCGCGCGCCGTCTTGCGGATCGCTTTCACGGCCTGCCGGGTCGCCTCGGCAGTGACCGCGCAGGTGTTCACGATCGTCAGGTCGTCCTCGCCCGCCGCGGCGGACCGGATCGCGTCCGACTCGGCGTTGTTGAGACGGCACCCGAAGGTGACGATCTCGACGCTCATCGGTGGACCTCTGCGAAGAGCGCGGCCGGCAGCACGCCCTCGTGCTCCAGTTCGACCGGTCCCGTCATGAGCACGTGGTCGTCGCTCTCCCGCCACGCGATCTGCAGGTCGCCGCCCGGCAGGGTGACGGTCGCGCTTCGGCCGGTGAGGCGCTTGCGTGCCGCCGCCACCACGACCGCGCAGGCCGCGGTGCCGCAGGCCTGCGTCAGGCCGGCGCCGCGCTCCCAGACGCGAAGCCGGATCCGGTCCGGCGCGTCGACCGCCGCGAGCGAGATGTTCGCCCGCTCGGGGAAGATCGGGTGGTGCTCGAGCATCGGGCCGATGCGCGCGAGGTCGTAGGCCGCCGGATCCCCGACCCAGAAGATCGCGTGCGGGTTGCCCATGCTGACGACCGAGGGCGAGTGCAGCACGGGCGCGTCGATCGGCCCGATCTGCAGCTCGATGCGGCGCGTGTCCTGGAAGGGTTCGGCGAGCGGGATCTCGTCCCAGGCGAGGCGTGGCCGTCCCATGTCGACCGTGAAGGCGTGCTCCGCGACCCGCGTCACCGCGAGGCGCCCGGCCTCGCCCTCCAGAACCAGCGCGTCGCCGTACGGGCGCGCCATCGCGGGGTCGTCCATCATCGCCCAGGCGACGCAGCGCGTGCCGTTGCCGCAGGACTGGGCTGTCGAGCCGTCGCGGTTGTAGATCACGAGCGAGGCGTGTGCGTCCGCCGCGACGGGATCGTGGATCGCCATCAGTTGGTCGTAGCGGCTCTCGGGCCGCCCCGCCACGGCGCTTCACGGCGCGCGCGGTCTCGCCGGTCCACGCCGTGTTGGCGACATTGCGGAACAGGAAGGGCT
>CAHJXE010000078.1 GCA_903644085.1 Hyphomicrobiales bacterium | reverse complement strand
CCGATCTCGTCGGGCGGCGGCGGATTCGGTCCGGCCGGCGAGCGCGCGCCCAGTGCTCTCTGACGCGCGCCGCCGCGTTCAGGCGACCACGACCCTGTCGCGTCCGGCGCGCTTCGCCTCGTAGAGCGCCGCGTCGGCGCGCTCGAGCGCGTTGGTGACGTCGATCTCCTCCTGGGCGACCTCCGCGACCCCGATGCTGACCGTCACGCGGGGCGAGCCGACCGGCCTGTCGGCCGCGACGGCCGCGCGCAGCTTCTCGGCCACGATCGCGGCCGAGCGGGCGTTCGCGTCCGGCACCACCATGGCGAATTCCTCGCCGCCGACCCGCCCGACGATGTCCGTCCGCCGCACGGTTCCGCGCATGATCTCGGAGAAGCGCTTCAGCACGGCGTCTCCCGTCGCGTGGCCGTGCGTGTCGTTGACGGATTTGAAGTGGTCGAGATCGAGCACCACGACGCTGAGCGGCTTCAGCGAACGACGGGCGAGGCCGAGTTCCCGCTCCGCCGCCTCGAAGAAGGACCGGCGGTTCCACAGCCCCGTCAGGAAGTCGCGGCTCGCGAGGTCGGCGAGCTTGCCCGCGTGGATGCGCAGCCGGGTGATCAGAGGCCGGAAGATGAAGAACGCCTCGAGCATCAGCGTCACGAGCAGGATCACGAGGACGATCGTCTGAATGGTCCGCAGCCAGGCCATGCGGCCGTTGGCCTCGCTCTCGAAGAGTGAGACGGAGCTGTTCAGCGTGGGCAGGAGCGTGTCGCGCGCGGCCGCGTGGAGCTGGGCGAAGCTCGCCTCCGCGGCCGGGCCGCTCGGGCTCGTCGCGAAGTCGCGTGCCGCCGCCACATAGGCCGGCACGAGCCGGTTCAGCCCGTCTTGACCGGTCTCGAAGCGCGCCCGCGCGGCGGGCGACGGCGGGTTGGAGATGCCGAGATCGTTCCCGTTCACGATCGCGCGGTGCGAGCGCTCCATCAGGGCGGCCGCCTGGAGGAGCGGATCGCGCGCCGTTTGATCGCCCGCGCGCAGGTCCGACGCGAGGAGCGCGATCCGCTGCGAGAGCATGCGCTGGCGGCCCGCGACGTTGATCAGGGTGGCGGAATCGCGCTGCTGGGCGATCACGTCGTCGAGCAGGATATGAACGGAGATCGACAGGGCGGCGATGAGCGCGAGCGCCACGATGTAGGCGATCGTCGCGCCCCGCATCAGCCGCCTGTTCGGGTCGAGGGCCGTCTCGGGCGACTGGTCGACGCGCAGGATGCCGGCGAGGGCGAAAGGCGACATGGAGGGCTCCCGGCGATCGGTCTGCGCGTGCCCCGTCGGGGGTTCGTCAAGCGCCGAATCATCTCAGCACGTCTGGATTAACGAACTGATGCGCCCTCGCGGGGCGACATCGTGTGTATCGCGAAGCCGTTACGTCGCCGGCGGATCGTGCGCTAAGGTCGGGCCGACACAAGGTCGGGCCGACACAAGGTCGGGTCGACGCGAGGTGGGCTACGCGCCGGTCGGGCCGCCGGAACCACGGAGTCGCTGCCGCTGTGAAGAAGATCGCTGCCGGCGTCGGGCCGAGATATCCGCAGGTCGTGGTGCTGGTCGGCGCGACGGGCGACCTCTCGCGGCGCAAGCTCCTGCCCGGGATGTTCCACCTCTCCACGGCCGGCTTCATCCCGGCCTGCCGGATCATCGGCGTCTCGCTCGACGAGATCGACGTCGACGGGTTCCGGGCGATCGCGCGCGGCGCGCTCGACCAGTTCTCGACCCGCAAGGTGGAGGAGGCGGACTGGACTCAGTTCGCGCAGAACCTCGACTACGTGTCGATGGCGGACGGGCCCGAGGCGCTCGCGGCAGCGGTGCGGCGCGCCGAGGAGGCCTTCGGCGAGAGCCGGCGCGTGCACTATCTCAGCGTGCCGCCGAACGCCGCGCTCCCGGCGGTGCGGCTGCTCGCCGAGGCCGATCTCGTGGAGCGCTCGCGCGTCATCATGGAGAAGCCCTTCGGCGTGGACCTCGCGAGCGCGGTCTCGCTCAACGCGCGCCTGCATGAGGTCTTCGCCGAGGAGCAGATATTCCGTATCGACCACTTCCTCGGCAAGGAGCCGGCGCAGAACATCCTGGCGTTCCGCTTAGCGAACGGGCTGTTCGAGCCGATCTGGAACCGCAACTTCATCGACCACGTGCAGATCGACGTGCCGGAGACGCTGGGCCTCGGCCGGCGCTCCGCCTTCTACGAATCGACCGGCGCCTACCGGGACATGGTGGTGACCCACCTATTCCAGATCCTCGGCTTCATGGCCATGGAGCCGCCGACCTCGCTCGAACCGGTGCCGATCAGCGAGGAGAAGAACAAGGTGTTCCGCTCCATGCTGCCGATCGAGCCGCGCGACGTCGTGCGCGGGCAGTACACGGGCTACCGGCAGGAGGAGGGCGTCGACCCCGAATCCGATGTCGAGACCTTCATCGCGCTAAAGTGCTCGATCGACAATTGGCGCTGGGCCGGCGTGCCGTTCTTCCTGCGCACCGGCAAGCGGCTGGCCGAGGGTCAGCGCATCATCTCCATCGCGTTCCGCGAGCCGCCGAAGAGCATGTTCCCGGTCGGGTCGGGCGTCGGCGCGCAGGGGCCGGACCACCTGACCTTCGACCTCGCGGACGCCTCCAAGATGTCGCTCTCCTTCTACGGCAAGCGGCCCGGCCCCGGCATGCGGCTCGACAAGCTCTCGCTCCAGTTCGCGATGCACGACACGGGGCTGATCGGCGACGTGCTGGAGGCCTACGAGCGGCTGATCCTCGACGCGATGCGCGGCGACCACACCCTGTTCACGACCGCGGAGGGTATCGAGCGCCTGTGGCAGGTCTCGACGCCGCTCCTTGAGGCGCCGCCGCCCGTGCGCCTCTACGAGCCGGGCTCCTGGGGGCCGAAATCCATCCATCAGCTCGTCGCGCCGCATGCCTGGCGGCTGCCCTTCGAGCGCGCCTGGCGCTCGCCGACCGGCGGGACCTGAGCCCCCTCACACGAGGTGGCGCGCCTCCACGAAGCGCTCGAAGGCCGTCAGCGTCTCGGCGCTGACATGGTGCTCGATTCCCTCGGCATCGATGCGTGCGGTCGCGGCGCTGACGCCGAGCGCCACCAGGAACGCCTCCACGACATGGTGCCGGCGACGGCTCGCCTCGGCGAGTTCGCGCCCGGTCTCCGTCAGGAACACGCCGCGATAGGGGCGCTGCGACACGAGCCCGTCCTCGACGAGGCGCTTCAGCATCTTGGCGACGGTCGGCTGCGAGACGCCGAGCCGGGCCGCGATGTCGACCTGCCGGGCCTCGTTGCCGTCCTCGATCAGGTCGGCGATGAGCTCGACATAATCCTCGACGAGCGCCCCGCGCCGCGCCTCCCGCATGTGGCGGAACGCCTCGGAGTGCAACTCGGCCTCGGGCAAGGCTCGCTCTATGGGTGAGACGCGCGCGGCCACTGGACGTCTCCCGGTCGAGCGGACCGGCGCCGATGCGCGATCCCAAACTCGACGACGGTTGTATCACCGCGGTTTGGTTTGTCGAAAGCCGCGATGCGACATCCCGCCCTCCATCCGGCCACACGCGACAAAGGCTATGCAGAACAATATTGCCTATTGCATATTGTTGAGGTCAGGCTACGTTCCGACCGTCAGCGCCGGGTTCGGAAATGATCATGTCCAAGGGACAAGCCGTCCACAAGCCGCGGGAGAACTGGACGTTCGCGGGTGCCGACGAGGATGCCCGGCCGAGCCTGCCGGAGGTGAACGGCACGGTCCGCGTGCCCACCGGCGGGCCTTGGCTGCGCCGGCTCTTCGCCTTTCTCGGTCCCGGCTACATGGTGTCGGTCGGCTACATGGACCCCGGCAACTGGGCGACCGACCTCGCGGGCGGGGCGCAGTTCGGCTACAGGCTGCTCTGCGTCATCCTCCTGTCGAACCTGATGGCGATCCTGCTCCAGGCGCTGTCCTGCCGGCTCGGCATCGCGACGGGGCGCGACCTCGCGCAGGCCTGCCGCGACAGCTACTCGCGGCCGGTCAACCTGCTGCTCTGGCTCGCCTGCGAGGTCGCGATCATCGCGTGCGACCTCGCGGAGGTGATCGGGACCGCGATCGCGCTCCAGCTCCTGTTCGGCATCCCGCTGATCGGCGGCGCGCTGATCGCGGCGCTCGACGCCTTCCTGCTCCTCATCCTGATGAACAAGGGCTTCCGCTTCCTCGAAGCTTTCGTGATCGCGCTCCTCGTCGTCATCGCGACCTGTTTCGCGATCCAGATCGCGGCCGCCGCCCCGCCGGTCGGCGCCATGCTGCGCGGGTTCATCCCCTCGCCCGAGATCGCGACCAACAAGGACATGCTGTACGTCGCGATCGGCATCCTCGGCGCAACCGTCATGCCGCACAACCTCTACCTGCACTCCTCGATCGTGCAGACCCGCGCCTACGCGCGCGACGAGGCTGGGCGGCGGGACGCCATTACCTGGG
The DNA here is from genome assembly GCA_903644085.1 of Hyphomicrobiales bacterium. Classification (GTDB taxonomy): domain Bacteria; phylum Pseudomonadota; class Alphaproteobacteria; order Rhizobiales; family Beijerinckiaceae; genus Enterovirga. The sequence continues at coordinate 7,262 of CAHJXE010000078.1, read as the reverse complement.
CGACCGCCGATTCGACGATCGCGCTCATGCTGGCGCTCTTCGTCAACGCGGCGATCCTCGTGCTCGCCGCGGCGGCCTTCCACACGAGCGGCCACGCGGACGTGGCGGAGATCGGGCAGGCCTTCGAGCTCCTGTCGCCTGTGCTCGGGCTCGGCATCGCGTCGACGCTCTTCGCGGTCGCGCTCCTCGCGTCGGGCCTCAACTCGACCGTGACCGCGACGCTCGCGGGCCAGATCGTCATGGAGGGGTTCCTGCGCCTGCGCATCCCGCCCTGGGCGCGCCGCCTCATCACGCGCGGTATCGCGATCGTGCCGGTCGTCGTCGTGACCGCGCTCTACGGCGAGAGCGGCACCGCGAAGCTCCTGGTGTTCAGCCAAGTCGTGCTGTCGATGCAACTGCCCTTCGCGGTGATCCCGCTCGTGCGCTTCGTGTCCGACCGCCGAAAGATGGGGGTATTCACGATCCCCCGCTGGGCCGCAGGCCTGTCCTGGATCGTGGCCGGCATCATCCTGGTGCTGAACGGCAAGCTGCTGTTGGATATCGCGACGGGCTGAGCCACGTCCCGATGCCCGACCTCATCTCGGGACGCCGGCATACCCCCCGACCTCTCCTGAGATGCTCCGGAGTCCGGATCAGGACATCGGATCCCGAACCAGCAATCCGGCCTGGCCGAGCGCGGTGCGCAGCACCTCGAGTTCGGCGCCGCGACCCGCGAGAGCGGTACCCGGACCGCGTCGTTCTCCAACCGTTCGAGGAGCCTGAGGCAGGCGTTGAGGTGCGCGGTCGCATGCCCGGGGGCGCAGCCCCGTAGGTCGCCCAGGCGAGCGGGTAGACGACCTCGTGGGCGGCCCTGGCCCGCCCGAGGTCGCCGGCGCGGATCGCCGCGTCGAGCTCGACGATCGCCTCCTTGATGACGACCGCCAGGCTGACCTGGCTCCCGTCGCTGCCGATCGCATAGCAGCTCAGCAGGTACTCGTCGCCGGACGCCCTCACGGCCAACCGCTCGGTCCTGACGACCTGGTTGACGTGGGTCTTGGTCGGCAGCGCGATCCCGAGCCAAGCCAGCTACCGCGCCGGCCTGCGAACGGCGCACGGTCGAAGGGCAGGCTCCTGGAGCCCCGTCTGTGCTGCGAACTGAGCGTCAGGAGGGCGCTCCGATCCTCGTCATCGTCGAGCGGTGACAAGCGTCCGCGGCGTCATCAAGCCATGACGGTCCTCAGGAGGACGACCGCCGCAACGCCGATCGCGATCGTCGCGAGCAGCGGCAGCCGCACCGCGGCAACGCACGTCACGAGCGCCGCAACGGTCTCGGCAGGTCCGGTCGTCAGGACGGCGGGCGCGATCAGGGCGACCAGGACCGCCGCCGGGATCGCCTCGAAGGCCGTGCGCGCGCGGCCGGAGAGCGCCAGCCGACCTGCGAGGAACAGGCCTGCGACACGCGTCGCGTACGTGACCGCCGCCATCCCGAGGATCGCCAGGACGATCGGGGCCTCGAACCTCATGTCGGTTCCGCGACCGCCGCGACATACGCCGCCGCGACACCTGCCACCGCGCCCGCCGCGACGTGCCAAGGCGGGCCGAGCAGGGCATGAACGGTCGCGGACGCGACGGCGCTCGCCGCGATCGTCACCGCCGTCCTGCGGCCCGTCCAGAAACCTGCGATCAGTCCGATGAACAGGGCCGTGAAGGCGAAGTCGGCACCCAGCCGGCGCGGATCGCCCAGCAGCGCTCCCGAGGCAGCACCGAGCGTCGTCCAGGTGACCCAGTTCAAGTAGAGTACCAGCCCCATGGTCAGGAAATAGGCCGGCTTGAGCGGATGCCGGACGGAGCGCCTCTCGCTCAAAGCCCAGTTCTCGTCGGAGAGGACGTAGAAGCCGAGGGCTCTCTCGATCGGCCGGAACGACTTCGTCTTTGGTGCCAGAGACACGCTCATCAGGATATTTCGCGCGTTGACGAGCAGGGTCGATATCAGGATCGCGGCGGTCGGAACCGGATGCGTCCACATCTCGAGCGCCGCGAACTGGGCTGCGCCTGCGCAGACGAGCCCTGACATGAGCGCGACTTCCGCGACAGAGAGCCCCTTGCCGGCACAGAGCGCCCCGAACAGCAACCCGATCGGCACAGCCGCGATGGCGGCGGGCAGGATATCGCGTACCCCGTCGCGGATCTCCGCAGAGGTCTGAAGGGGGAGCGCATGGAACGGGCCCATGGATCGCGTGCTACAACGTGAGTCAGGATTGTCAACGCGATCCGATCGTGTCGGACCCGACCGACTCGTCGTTCATCGAACCCGACAGATCGTCACCATGCGTCGACGGTTCGCGATGCTCGTCGCCCGAAGGTTCAATCCCGGGTGGCCGAATGCCGATGTCGGGGGGCGCGATCGAACCCTGGCGACCGATCGATCGACCGGAGCGTATCAGCAGGATAGGCTGAGCTGATACCGGTAGAGGTCTCCCCTGAACAGTCCTTCCACATATTCCACCATCTGCCGATCCCGGGTGTAGCTGTGACGCTTGATCAGGAGGCAGGGAACCGGCTCGTCGAAGCCGAACAGCTCGCGTTCCTGCTGGGTGGGAGTCGTCGCTTCCACCGTCTGATCGCAGGAGACGGGTCGCGCATCGCAATGCTCGGCCAGGAACGCGTAGACCGATCCTGAGAGGTCGCCATGCTCCAATGCGGGCGCGGTCTTCAGGTTGTACCAGGCGACCTCGCGCGAGAGCGGGATGTCGTCGCCGTAACGGATGCGGGTCAGCTTGAGGAACGGCGCGGTGGACGGCAGCCCGAAGATCGACGAGATCGAGCGATCCTCCACGACCTGCCGGGACATGATGCGCGAGGACGGTATCTTGCCGAGCTCCCGCATCTCCTCCGTGAAGCTCTTCAGCCGGTCCATGCCGGGGCGGATGGGCTCGGCCACGCGGCCGTGTACGACGAAGCCCTTGCGTCCTTGCGAGGTCACGAGCGCGCGCTGGCGCAGCGCGCTGTAGGCGCGCTGGACCGTGACGCGGCTCACGCCGAGATGCTCGGCCAGCTGCCGTTCCGCCGGCAGCACGGTCCCGGGCGGGAGGGAGCCGTCGCCCATCAGCGCCTGGATCTGCTCCTCCAGTTGCTGGTAGAGCGGCATCGCCGTGTCGTCACGAAGCTGCAACACGCTCAGGAGAGAGGGACGGTTCCGCGATAGTGGCAGGACGTTGCTCGACCCGTCTGGTCTGTTGCGGGCCGATCGACGAGGCGTCAGATCATCGGTGCGGGCAGGATCGTTCAAGACTGACAGCCGAAAAGGGGTCGCATGTATGATCTACGTCGTGGGCAGCTTCATGGTTGCACTTTGCGCTAAACTAACGCGATTTCCTGGTCCAGGCGAGACACTCGATGCCGCAGCCTTCGCGACCGAGCCCGGCGGCAAAGGGTTCAACCTCGCGGTCGCGGCCCGTCGGCTCGGAATGGACGTCTCTGGACTGTTCGGCGTCGGCCGGGACATCTTCGAGAGCTTCGCCGAACAGGCCTTCGCGCGCGCCGACCTCTCGCCCGCCATGCTCGTGCGGTACGACACGACGACCGGCTGCGGCATCGGCTTCACGGACCTCGCGGGCGAGAACTGCATCGCTGTCCACCTCGGGGCCAACGCCCGGCTCTCGGCCGCCGACATGGAAGCCCGCCGTTCCGATATCCTCGCGGCCGACATGGTGCTGGCCCAGTTCGAAGCGCCCGATCCGCCCATCCGCGCTGCATTCGCGATCGCGCGCGATCGCGGCCGCCCGACCCTGCTGAACCCGTCCCCCTGTCGCGAACTCGACCCCGACATCCTCGCGTTGACGTCGATCCTCGTCATGAACGAGAGCGAAGCCGGGAAACTCGCGGCAGAAAGCGGGAACCCCGCGTCCGACCTGCTCGCGCTCGCGACCGAACTGATGCGGCGGGGGCCCGACCTCGTGGTCGTCACGCTCGGAGCCCGGGGCGCCCTCGCTTTCGCGCCGGAGCAGCCCCCCATCCATCAGCCGGCCTTCCCGGTCGACGTTCAGGATACGATCGGGTGCGGGGACGCGTTCACCATGGGTTTGGCCGCAGCGCTTCTCGCCGGTCACTCGATTGCCGAAAGCTTGAGGCGCGCCTCCGCCTGCGGGGCGATCGTGGCGGGCCGCTTCGGCGTGTTCGATGCGCTTCCGGATTCGGCCGAGCTCGACGCCTTTCTGCGAAGCTTCGATCCTGCGCCCGCTCTCGCTCGCGAGAGCGTCTCCGGTCCTCTTGCCGCGATGCTGCCCTGATTCGAACTCTTCGATCGCCGGCACACCAACTGGACCGGTCCAGTTTCAGGGTGCGCCGTGCGGAGCTCGTATAGCGTACATGTACCTGAATATATAAATTATCGTTTGAGATAGGTAGCTTGGCGGTCCGCTTCTTGAGTTTGCTGATCGATGAAGTGATGCGTTTTGGTCGCATTCCTTCCAGAAAACGGCTTGGATCGATGCCCGCCGGCTTCTCGCATTGATTCTCGTCCACCCAAATGCGAACCAAGCAGGCGAATGGGTCCGAGGAGAGCCGGACCCGCGCGGCATGGGCGAGTCATGGAGCTGGGACGCGGGCGCGAAGGTGCGTGGCACATCGTTCGATCCGCCGCGATCGCGGCGTTGATCGCGCCGATCTGCGCCGCGATCCTGGCCACCGGTTCGCGGGCGCAGACGGCGAGCCGGATCACCCCTCCGAGCTTCGCGCCCGACGAGACGCGGTCCGGCACGTCGCTCACGTTCAATGGCCGTCCGGGGCTCGGGGCTCCGGCGGGCGCGGAGAAGCTCTCCGTTCGGCTCTCCGGCGTGCGGGTGGAGGGCGCGCCGGCCGATTTCGACACCGATATCCACGCGCTCGAGGCACGTCTCACCGGCCGCCGCATCGCGGCGAGCGAGATCTTCGCGGCCGCGCAGGCGCTCGAGGCCGCCTTCGTGCGGGCGGGCTACGTGCTGGCGCGCGTCGTGCTGCCCGCCCAGACGGTGCGGGACGGCAACCGTCTCCGGCTCGTCGTCGTCAACGGCTATGTCGAGCGCGTCGATTACCGCAACGTCCCGGATTCCGTCCGCGCGCGCATCGGGGCGCTGATCGAGTCGCTCGTCGGCCGCCGCGACCTGCGGCTGGGCGAGATCGAGCGCCGGCTGCTCCTCGCGGGCGACACGCCCGGCGTCGCCCTGCGCTCGACGCTGACGCCAGGCTCCGAGACGGGCGGCACGGTCCTGGTCATCGAGGCCGAGTACCGACCGCTTTCGGGCTTCGTGGGCGTCGACAACACCGTGGGGGCGCAGCTCGGACGGTGGACGGTCGGGACGGGGCTCGACCTCAACTCCGTCTTCGGCTTCGGCGAGACGATCTACGGACGCGCTTTCGGGCATCCGGGCGGCAACGATTCCAACGGATTCGGCAGCCTGTTCAGCGAGAACTCGCGGCTGCGCACGCTGTCGGCCGGCATCGTGGTGCCGCTGGGCACCGACGGGTTGACGCTCAACGTCGAGGGCACGAATAGCCACACGACGCCACGCATCGACGACCTGATCGAGAGCACGAGCGATTACGACCGCGTCTCCGTGCGGTTGCGCTATCCGTGGCTGCGCAGCCGCACGACGAACGTCTTCAGCGATCTCGCCTTCGACGCGACGCAGGAGAAGCTGAGCTTCATCGTGCCGGGCGCGACGCTCCCGGTGAGCCTCGACCGCCTGCGCATCTTCCGCCTCTCCACCGACGGCGACCTGAAGCTGGAGAGCGGGGGGCTGCTGGCGGCGCGCGGGACGCTGTCGTTCGGCGTCGACGGGCTCGGCGCCCGCTCGGCCGCGGACGCGACCCCGCTCCTGCCGCTCTCGCGGTCCGGCGCGGATGCCGAGTTCCAGAAGCTCGACATCTCGGCGACATTCACCCAGCCTCTCGCGGACCATCTGGTGTTCGGGCTCTACGCGCGAGGCCAGACGTCGTTCGGCCAGGTGCTCGCACGAAGCGAGCAGATTGGCATCGCGTCGTTCCAGGAGCTCTCGACCTTCGACGCCGGCAGCCTCGGCGGCGATAGCGGCTGGGTCGTGCGGGGCGAGCTCTCGTCGCCGAACGTGCTGCCGGTCGGCGGGTACACGGTCTCGGCCACGCCCTACCTGTTCGGTGCGACGGGCGAACTCTTCCTGGAGCGCCCGACGGTGCTCGAACGGGCGCATCTCCAGGTGTCCTCGGTCGGGATCGGGGTCAGGCTCGCGAGCATCATCGGGGTCACGGTCCCGCAGGCCTCACTCACGCTCGAATTCGGCCGGCGTCTGCGCGACGACCGGATCCCCGACGGTAACCGCTTCACGCTGGTCGGGGCTCTGCGGTTCTGATGGCCACGATCCAGCCGATTCACTCCCAACCCATTCCGGTCCCGGCCGAGTTCGACCCGACGAGGTCCCGATCGTCATGACGCGTCAGCCCAGTCGACCGATCTACGCGCTCCTGGCCGGCACGGCCCTGACGAGCGCGGCGCTATCCGGTCTCGTCCCGCCCGGTTCGTCGGCCCAGGCGGTCGAACTGCCGAAGGGCGGCAGCGTCGCCTACGGGGGCGTCGCGATCTCGAACCCGAATGCCGGCGCGCTCTCGATCCAGCAATCGACGCCGGCCGCCATCGTCAACTGGCAGAGTTTCTCGATCGGGCAGGGCGGACGGGTCGACGTCGCGCAGCCCTCCTCAGCCTCGACCCTGCTCAGCCGCGTCACGGGCTCGACACCCTCGACCATCGCGGGCCAGCTCAACGCCAACGGGCAGGTCTACCTCGTCAACCCGAACGGCATCGCGATCACGAAGACCGGGACCGTGAACGCCGGCGGATTCGTCGCCTCGACGCTGGATATCGCGGACCAGGACTTCCTCGCGGGTCGGCGCAGCTTCACCGGGCGCGGAGCCTCCGCCCCGGTGGTGAACGAGGGCCGCATCACGATCGCGCCCGGCGGGTACGCGGCGCTCCTCGGCGGCAGCGTCGACCAAGCGGGCATGATCTCGGTGCCGATGGGCAAGGTCGGGCTCGGCGCAGGCGAGCGCGCGACGCTCGATCTCTCGGGAGACGGCTTCCTGCAGGTCGCTTTGCCTTCGACCCCGGACGGGTCGGGCAACGCCCTGATCCGGCACGCCGGACGTACCAGCGCGGTCGGGGGCCGCGTGGAGATCCAGGCCGCGACGGCGCGCGACGCGGCGCGCTCGGCGATCAACCTGTCGGGGATCGTGGAGGCGCGCAGCGTCAGGGGCCGGTCGGGCGCGATCGTGCT
>CAHJXE010000077.1 GCA_903644085.1 Hyphomicrobiales bacterium | reverse complement strand
GGTCCGGCGGCACCTGCCGGTCCGGCGGCGCAGAACGGCACGACGGGCGGCGAGGCCGGGGCCAGCGGCGCCGGCACGAGTGCGTCCCCGTGAGCGTCTCCTCGCCCTTCATCCGGCGTCCGATCGCGACCGCGCTCCTCGCGCTCGCAGTCCTGATCTGCGGCGTGATGGGCTACCTCAAGCTGCCGGTCGCGAGCCTGCCGCAGGTGGACTTCCCGACGATCCAGGTCACGACCCGGCTGCCGGGCGCGAACCCGGACACGATGGCGGCGCTCGTGACGGCGCCGCTGGAGCGCCAGTTCGGCCAGATCCCGGCGCTGTCGGGCATGTCGTCGAACTCCTCCTTCGGGCTCTCGCAGGTGACCCTGCAATTCGAGCTCGATCGCGACATCGACGGCGCCGCGCAGGACGTCCAGTCCGCGATCAACGCGGCCGGCTCGACCCTGCCGCGCACGCTGCCCTACCCGCCGACCTACGCCAAGGTGAACCCGGCCGACGCGCCGATCCTCACGCTCGCGCTCACCTCGCCGACGGTCCCGATGCGCGGCCTGTCCGACCTCGCGGACACGTTCATCGCCCAGCGCCTGTCCGAGATCTCGGGCGTCGGGCGCGTGTCGATCCAGGGCGGGGTGAAGCCGGCCGTACGCATCCAGGGCGACCTCGCCCGGCTCGCCGCCTACAAGCTCAGCTTGGCGGACCTGCGGACCGCCGTCGTGGCGGCGAACGTCGCGGGCCCCAAGGGCGCGCTCGACGGCGTCGCGCAATCCTACACGATCGCGGCGAACGACCAGATCGGGGCGGCGGCCGCCTATCGCAACGTGGTCGTGGCCTATCGCAACGGCGCGCCCGTGCTGCTGTCCGACGTCGCGGACGTGATCGACGGGCTGGAGGATTCGCGCGTCGCGGGCTGGTATGGCGGCGAGACCGCGATCGTGATCGACATCCAGCGCCAGCCGGGCGCCAACGTGGTGGCGACGGTCGACCGCATCCGGGCCGAGCTGCCGAAGCTGGAGCGCGGCATGCCGGCCGGCGTCGCGCTGAAACTGGTTCAGGACCGCACGGACACGATCCGCGCCTCCATCGGCGACGTGCAGTTCACGCTCCTCGTCGCGTGCGTGCTCGTCGTACTGGTGGTGCTCGTCTTCCTGCGCACGGTGCGGGCGACGATCATCGCCGGGGTGGCGCTGCCGCTCTCGATCGTCGGCACCTTCGCGATCATGTGGCTGTGCGGGTTCAGCCTCGACAACCTGTCCCTCATGGCGCTGACGATCGGCACCGGCTTCGTGGTCGACGACGCGATCGTGATGGTCGAGAACATCGTGCGCAAGATCGAGGAAGGCGAGCGGCCCTTCGAGGCCGCGCTCGCCGGCGCGCGCGAGATCGGGTTCACGGTCATCTCGCTCACCGTCTCGCTGATCGCGGTCTTCATCCCGCTCCTCTTCATGACGGGCCTCGTCGGGCGCATGTTCCGCGAGTTCGCGCTGACGCTCTCGATCGCGGTCGTGGTCTCGGCCGTGGTGTCGCTGACGCTGACGCCCATGATGTGCGCCAAGATCCTGCGCGCCGTGCCGCACGGGCGCGAGACGATCTGGGCGCGCATCGCCGAGGCTCCGATGGCCGGCATGGCGCGGATCTACGACGTGACGCTCGGCTGGGCGCTCAGGCGGCGCGGCCTCATGCTCCTCGTCACGCTGGCGACGCTGGCGCTTACCGGCTGGCTGTATGTGGCGATCCCGAAGGGCTTCCTGCCCGACCAGGACACGGGCCTCATCGTGGCGGTCCTCGAGGCCGCGCCCGACACCTCGTTCGCGCAGATCAGCCGGTTGCAGGGGCAGGTCTCCGACCTCGTGCGCGCCGACCCCGACGTCACGAGCGTCGTGTCGGTCGCGGGCGTCGGGCCCTTGAACCCGACCCCGAACGTCGCGCGCCTGTCGATCACCCTGAAGCCCGTCGTGCAGCGCTCGCGCTCGGCCGTGCGCGTCGCGGAGGAGTTGCGCGCGAAGGCGTCGCGTATTCCGGGCGTCAACCTCTACCTGCAATCGGTGCAGGACATCCAGATCGCGACCCGCGCCAGCCGCTCGCAATACCAGTACACGCTGGCGGGGTCGGAGGCCGGCGAGGTCTCGACCTGGGCGGCCCGGATGACGGAGCGGCTCGGGCGCGACCCGGCGCTGCGCAACGTCGCGCTGGAGACGCAGGAGGGCGGCTTGCGCGCGCTGCTCACGATCGACCGCGAGAAGGCGGGCCGGCTCGGCATCTCGGTCCAGGCTGTCAACGACGCGTTGAACGACGCCTTCGGCCAGCGCCAGGTCTCGACCATCTACGCGCAGACGAACCAGTTCCGCGTCATCGTGGAGGCCGCGCCCCGCTACCAGACGAGCCCGGACGCGCTGGACAAGCTCTACGTCCCGGGGGTCGGCGCGAGTGCCGGCACGATCACGAACACGGGCACGGGCGCGCTCATCACGAGCGCGACCGGCAGCGCGCAGGTGCCGCTCTCCGCCTTCACCTCGATGTCGCGCACGACCGCGCCGCTCGTGATCGCCCACCAGGAGCAGTTCCCGGCCGCCACGATCTCCTTCGGGGTCGCGCCCGGCGCGGCGCTCGGGGCCGCGCTCGACGCGATCACGCGCGCCGAGGGGGATGCTGGCCTGCCGGGCTCGGTCGTCGCGACCTTCTCGGGCGACGCGGCCGAGTTCCAGCGCTCGCTCGCCGGCCAGCCCTGGCTCATCCTGGCGGCGGCCGTCACGATCTACATCGTGCTGGGCGTGCTCTACGAGAGCTTCATCCACCCGCTCACCATCCTGTCGACCCTGCCGTCCGCGGGGGTCGGGGCGCTGCTCGCGTTGATGGCGTTCCGGCACGACCTGTCGGTCGTCGCGCTCATCGGCATCATCCTGCTCATGGGGATCGTGAAAAAGAACGCGATCATGATGATCGACTTCGCGCTCGCGGCCGAGCGCGAGGAGGGCATGTCGCCCGAGGCCGCGATCGTGCAGGCCTGCCGGCTGCGCTTCCGCCCGATCATGATGACGACGCTCGCCGCGCTGCTGGGCGCCCTGCCGCTGGCGCTGGCCGAGGGCGCGGGCTCGGAGCTGCGCGTGCCGCTCGGCATCACGATCATCGGCGGGCTCGTCTTCAGCCAGCTCATCACGCTCTACACGACGCCCGTCATCTATCTCGCGTTCGAGGGCTTGCGCCGGCGCCTGCATGTAGGGCCGGAGAACCAGTCCGACGAGGCGCGCGAGCCGGAACTGCCCCTACCGGAACCGTATCGCGAGGCGGCGGAGTGACGGCGTTGACACGATATCAGTCTGCGATTTATGACTACATGTGGTCACATTGGATGCTACCATGAAAACGATGCAGGTCAGGGACGCCAAGGCTACATTGTCTGCGTTGATTGAGGCGGCCGAACGAGGCGAACCGACGACCATCACCCGGCACGGGCAACCAGCCGCGGTCCTCGTGTCGGTGGCAGACGCCGAGGTACTGTACTCACGCCCTAAAGCCAGTTTCGTCGATCATCTCTTCGCTTTCCCAGGCGGAATCGATCTCGATCGCGATCAGACGCCGTTGCGGATCATCGATCTTTGAGCACCTACCTGCTCGATACGAGCGTTCTGTCGATGTTGGCTCCCGACAAGCCACGTCCGGCGGATGCCTTCCGCGAGTGGATGCTCTCTCACGAGAATGCTTTGTACATCTCTATCGTGACCGTGGCCGAGGTGGAGCAGGGGATTGCCTTGCTACGAAGGACGGGCGGCATCAGGCGCGTCCAGGTCTTGACCGACTGGTTAGATCGGACGATCGAGATTTTTGGGCACAGGATCGAACTTTTTACTCCGGTGATCGCGCGGGCATTCGGACAAGTTTCGGCTAACGCAATGTCCATCGGGCGCCATCCCGGCTTCGCTGATGTCGCGATCGCGGCGACCGCCAAGGCCGGCAGTCACACCTTGCTGACGCGCAACGTCAAGCATTTCGCGCCGCTCGGGATCGACATCCACGATCCGTTTGCGCCGGCCGCCCCATGAACGTCTCCGAGCATTTCATCCGCCGCCCGGTCGGCACGACGCTGATCGCGATCGCGATCTTCCTCATAGGCGCGGTCGCCTACGTGTTCCTGCCAGTCGCCTCCATGCCGACCGTCGATTTCCCGTCGATCCGAGTCGCGGCGAGCCGGCCGGGCGCCGACCCCGCCACGATGGCCGCGACCGTCGCGGCCCCGCTGGAGCGCCAGCTCGGCGCCATCGCGGGGGTGACGGAGATCACCTCGCAATCCTCGCTCGGCTCGACCTCCATCTCGATCCAGTTCGACCTGTCGCGCTCGGCCGACAAGGCGGCGCGCGACGTGCAGGCGGCGCTGAACGCCGCCGCGATCGACCTGCCGTCCGACCTGCCGACGCTGCCGATCTTCCGCAAGGCCAATCCCGGGGCGTTCCCGGTCCTGATCATCGCGCTGACCTCGACGAGCCTCACGGCCTCCCAGATCTACGACGTTGCCGACACGGTGATCGCGCAGCGCATCGCGCAGGTCGAGGGTGTGGCCGAGGTGACCGTCAGCGGCGCGGAGCAGCCCGCGATCCGCGTGCGGCTGGAGCCCGGCCGGCTCGCCGCCATGGGGCTGTCGCTCGATGCCGTGCGCACCGCCATCTCGAACGCGAACGTCTCCGCGCCGATCGGCTCGTTCGAGGGAGGCGCGCAGGGGCTGACGCTCGCGGGCAACACCCAGATCACGACGCCGGAGGAGTATGGCGGCATCGTCGTGCGGGCGGCGAACGGCACGATCGTGCGGCTCTCCGACATCGCGACCGTCGAGCGCGGCACCCGCAACAGCCGTGCGTCGGGCTCGTATAACGGCAAGCCCGCCGTCACGCTGACGATCACCCGCCAGCCGGGCGCGAACGTGGTCGAGACGGTGGATCGCGTGAACGCGCTCCTGCCGGAGCTGCGCCGCTTCATCCCGGCGGCGGTCGATGTCGAGATCATGAGCGACCGCACGCTCACCATCCGGGCCTCGCTGCACGACATGCAGTGGACGCTGCTGGAGACGATCGGCCTCGTGATGCTGGTCGTGTTCCTGTTCCTGCGCCGCGCTGGGCCGACGCTCGCGGCCGGCGTCACGGTCCCGCTCTCGATCGCCGGTACCTTCGCGATGATGTGGGCCGCGGGCTTCACGCTCGACAACCTATCGCTCATGGCGGTCACGATCTCGGTCGGCTTCGTGGTCGACGACGCGATCGTGATGATCGAGAGCGTGCAGGTGAACCTGGAGCGCGGCATGAGCCGGCTCGACGCCGCGATCCTGGGCGCCCGCCAAATCGGGTTCACGGTGCTGTCGATCAGCCTGTCGCTCGTCGCGGCCTTCATCCCGCTGCTGTTCATGCCCGGCATCATCGGGCGCTTCTTCCACGAATTCGCCCTGACGCTCGCCTTCTCGATCCTGGTCTCGACGGTCGTATCGCTGACCGTCGCCCCGATGGTCGTGGCGCGCATGCCGCAGGGCTCGCCGGGGCTGAGCCGATTCGACCGGTCGGTCGAGGCGGTGCTGGGCTGGCTCACCCGCGGCTACGCGGCGACGCTCGGGGGGGCGCTGCGCCATCCCTGGCTCATGCTGCTCGTCACGCTGGCGACGATCGGGCTGACGGTGCAGATGTTCCGCGTCGTCCCGAAGGGCTACTTCCCGCAGGACGATACCGGGCTCCTCATCGGGTTCACGGAGGCCTCCGCCGACATCTCGTTCCCCGCCATGGCGGAGTTGCAGGAGCGGGTGGCCGAGCGCGTCAAGGCGGATCCGGCGGTCGTGGGCGTCTCCTCCTCGGCGGGGTCGTCGGGTTGGAGCGGCTCGGTCAACCAGGGCCGCCTCTTCATCAGCCTGCGCCAGGATGCGAAGCGCGAGCCGTCGGCCGACGTGATCCAGCGGCTGCGCCGCGAGCTCGCCGGGATCGTCGGGGTCAGGACCTACGTGTTCGGCGCGCAAGATCTGCGGGCCGGCGGACGCTCGGGCAAGGGGACGAACCAGTTCACGCTCTGGGGTCCCGACCTCGCCGAACTCGACGCCTGGACCCCGCGCGTGCTCGACCGGCTGCGCCGGATCGAGGGACTCCAGGACGTCACGACCGACCGCGAGCAGGGCGGGCTGCAGGCCAATGTCGAGATCGACCGGCCGACGGCCTCGCGCCTCGGCGTCCGCATCCAGGACGTCAACGACGCGTTGAACAACGCCTTCTCGCAGCGCCAGATCACCACGATCTACACCCAGCGCAACCAGTACCGCGTCGTGCTGGAGGTCGGGCCTGACCAGCGCAGCGACCCGGCCGATATCGGGCGCATCTACGTGCCGACCTCGAACGGCACGCAGACGCCGCTGTCGAGCTTCGCCCGGATCACGCGCGGCACCGCGCCGCTCGTCGTGAACCACCAGGGGCCGTTCCCGTCGATCACCATCACCTACAATCTCGCGCCCGAGATGGGGCTGGAGGCGGCCTCCCGGGCCGTTCTCGACGCGGTCGCCGGACTGTACCTGCCGGATACGCTGCGGGCCGAGTTCGCGGGCGACACCAAGGATTTCGCCAGCGGTTCGGGGGGGTACGGCATGCTGCTCATCGCGGCCCTGCTCGCCGTCTACATCATCCTCGGCATCCTCTACGAGAGCCTCGCGCACCCGATCACCATCATCTCCACCCTGCCCTCGGCGGGTCTCGGCGCGCTCCTCGCGCTTTGGTTCGCCGGCATGGAGCTGTCGATCATGGGGCTGATCGGGCTCATCCTGCTCATCGGCCTCGTGAAGAAAAACGGCATCATGCTGGTGGATTTCGCGCTCGACGCGGAGGCGAAGGGCGCAGCACCCGCCCAGGCTGCCGTCGAGGCGGCGGTCGAGCGGTTCCGGCCGATCCTCATGACGACGCTCGCGGCGCTCCTCGGCGCCGTGCCGCTCGCGGTCGCCACGGGGGTGGGGGCGGAGATCCGCCGCCCGCTCGGCGTCACGATCATCGGCGGGCTCATCGTGTCCCAACTCCTCACGCTCTACACGACGCCCGCGATCTACCTCCTGATGAGCGGATTGCACCGGCGGCGGCGCAAGGCCGGCCCGGCACGGGCGGTCGCCGCCGAGCCCGCCTGAGGGTTTTACCCGATCTTAGGCACGATCGCGTCATCGTCCGAGCTCTCGGGACGACACCACGCGCATGGACGCCATCATACAACAGCGGCTCGAACGGTTCCGGATCACCCCGGAGGTGATCGCGATGGTCCGCTCTCTGGAAGACATCGCGGCCGCGCGCTGCCGGCCCGTCCTCGACGACTATTACGCGTCCTGGATGAAGGATGCCGCCATGGCCGAGCAGTTCGGCCCGAAGGTGGACCTCATCGTCGAGGAGCAGGGCCGATACTTCGCGGCCCTCTTCGACGGCCGGATGGATGCCCGCTACGTCGAGCGGCTGCGCTCGGTGGTGGAGCTCGAGGAAACCTCCGTGACGGGTGTCCGAATGCACCTCTCGGCCACCAACATCATCCTGTGCGACATCATCCGGCATGTCGGGCAGTTGCACCGCTGGTCCGGTCCTCGGACCGCGGAGGTCTGCGCGGCGCTGCTCGGCTACCTGAACGTCGACACGATGAATGCCGTCCAGCTCGGCCAGGAGCACCTGCGCGACCGGGTCTCGGACCGCCAGACCGCGATCGACGACGCACTCGGGGCGTTCGGCGCGGCCGCGACCCAGATGCAGGGCGTGATGTCGGACGCCTCCGCGACCCTGACCTCGACCTCGGCGCAGACGATCAAGGCCGTCGAGGCCGCGCTCGTGGCGGCCGTCCAGACGGGGGAGGCCGCGCAGCAGGGATCGGACAACCTGATCTCGACGGCCGCCGCCAGCGCCGAGTTGGTCAGCTCGATCGACGAGGTCGACCGGCTCGCGAACCAGAGCCTCGACGCCGTGCGCCAGACAAATGCCAGCGTCGGCTCGCTGAAGGCCGAGATCGGAGAGCTCGAACGCGCGGCCTCCTCCATCGGCAGCGTGGTGACGACGATCGCGGGCGTCGCGAGCCAGACGAACCTCCTGGCGCTCAACGCCACGATCGAGGCCGCGCGCGCCGGGGAGGCGGGACGCGGCTTCTCGGTCGTGGCCGCCGAGGTGAAGACGCTGGCGAACCAGACCGCGGCCGCCACGCGCGACATCACCACCCAGGTGACCGCGATCCAGGCCGCGTCCCTGCGCTCGGCCGAGCAGCTCCAGCGCATCGTCGCGGTCATCGCGAATGTGGAGGAGATCGCGTCGGCCGCCGCGGCGGCGACGAGCGAGCAGGCGGCCGCGACCGCCTCGATCGCCGACCAGGCGCGATTGGCCTCGGAGGCGGTGACGACCATCATCGCGGCAGCCGACAACGTGCGCGCGATGATGAGCGAATTGCGCCAGGCGGTCTCGGGCATGGACGGCGCGTCCCAGGCGCTGTCGGTCCAGGGCGACAGGTTTCAGGACGAGCTCGGGACGTTCTCGTCCAAGCTGACGGCCGCCTGATAACTCGTTGGTGAACGAACGAAATCGCAGACGGGGTAGCGCCGGCCCGCCTTGCGGGTTAATGGCCCAAACCTCCGACAAGCGTCTGGGACATGACCGCGAAGACCCGACACTCGGACACCCTCGCCCGCTACGCCCGAATGGCGCCCGTCATCCCGGTCGTGACGATCGAGGACCCGGCCCTTGCGGTCCCGCTCGCCCGAACGCTGGCCGAGGCCGGGCTTCCGGTCGTCGAGGTGACGTTGCGGACCAGGCGGGCGCTCGCCGCCATCGAGGCGATCGCGCGAGACGTCCCGGACGTGATCGTGGCGGCCGGGACCGTCCACTGGTCGGACCAGATCAACAACGTGGTGGATGCGGGCGCGCATTTCATCGTGACGCCCGGTATGACGGAGCACCTGCGCGACGAACTCGCCGTGGCGCCGATTCCCGCCATGCCGGGCTGCGCGACCGTCTCGGAGGCGCTCTCGCTGTACGACCACGGCTTCGGCATCGTGAAGTTCTTTCCCGCCGGCCCGTCGGGCGGCGTCGGCTGGCTCAAGGCCGTGTCCGCGCCGATCCCCTTCGTGTCGTTCTGCCCGACGGGCGGCATCGACCTGAAGAGCGCGCCCGACTACTTGGCATTGTCGAACGTCGTATGTGTCGGCGGCTCCTGGATGGTCCCGAAGGAGGCGGTCGCGGCCGGCGACTGGGCGACGATCGGGCGGTTGGCCCGAGAGGCCGCGTCGCTGCGGTGACGCTTCGTTCACGCTCTTTCGAGCGCCCCGCGCGATCCGTCGAATTGCACCGGTCCGGGTGAGGGTCCCCAAAGTCCGGGCGGGCATCCTGCCGCGCGGAGGGCTCGCGCATGAACGCAATCGGGACCGCTGCGGCCGGGATCGCCGCGTCTTCAGTCCGTTTCGACGAGACGGCGTCGCGCATCGCGGGTGACGCGACGGGTCGCACGTCCGACCAGGACCTCGCCAAGTCGGCGGCCGACCTCGCGGCCGAGACGATCGATTTCGAGGCGAACGTCGCGGTCCTGCGCACCGGATCGCGCATGACGGGCAGACTGCTCGACATCCTGGTGTGATCGACGTGGAAGGACCCTTCACAGGCGGCCGCTTCCTGATCTAGCTTGGACCCCGGACCGGGCCGACACGCGCCCGGCCGGGGAGACAACGCCATGATCGCAGACCCGGCCCTGTCGCACCGCAAGGTGGCGCGCCGCCTGATCCCGTTCCTGATCCTGTGCTACCTCGCGGCCTATCTCGACCGGGTCAACCTCGGCTTCGCGGGTCTCCAGATGAGGACGGCGCTCGACTTCTCGGCCTCCGTGTTCGGGGCGGGCGCCGGCATCTTCTTCGTCGGCTACTTCATCTTCGAGGTGCCCTCGAACATCATCATGGAGCGGGTCGGCGCGCGGCTGTGGATCGCCCGCATCATGATCACCTGGGGCGTGGTCTCGGCCTGCATGGCCTTCGTGTCCGGCGAGGTCAGCTTCTACGTCGTGCGGTTCCTGCTCGGCGCGGCCGAGGCCGGCTTCTTCCCCGGCGTCATCCTCTACCTGACCTACTGGTTCCCCGCGAAGGAGCGCGCCAAGATCGCGGGCGCCTTCATGGTGGGCATCCCGCTCTCCAGCGTGATCGGCGCGCCGGTCTCGGGCTGGATTCTCGGCTCCATGGACGGGACGGCAGGCCTTGCCGGCTGGCAATGGCTCTTCGTCCTCGAGGCGGTGCCTTCGCTCGTCCTCGGGGTCGCGACCTTCTTCTACCTGACCGACAGGCCCGAACAGGCCGAATGGCTCGACCCGGCCGAGCGCCGGGCGCTGGCCGAGCGGCTCGAGATCGAGCGGCGCGAGCGGGAGGCGTATCAGTCCTTCTCGCTGTGGGAGGCGCTGACCCACCCGCGCATCCTCGGCTTCGGGCTCGTCTACTTCGGCGTCGTGACGAGCCTCTACGGCATCGGGTTCTGGATGCCTCAACTCGTGAAGGCCTTCGGCCTGACGAACCTCGAGACGGGTTTCGTGACCGCCATCCCGTTCCTGGTCTCCGCCGTGATGATGGTGGTCATCTCGCGCCATTCCGACCGCACGATGGAGCGCGTCTGGCACGTCGCGGGCCCGGCCTTCCTCGGCGGGCTCGGCTTCGTGTGGGCCGCCTACACGGAGAACCCGACGATCGGCATGGTGGCCCTCACGATCGCGTCGATCGGCATCTTCGCCGCGTTGCCGACCTTCTGGACGCTGCCGACCTCGCTCCTGTCAGGCACGGCGGCGGCGGGCGGGATCGCGCTCATCAACGCGATCGGCAACATCGGCGGCTATGTCGGGCCCTATCTGGTGGGCTGGATCCGCGACACGACGCAGAGCTTCGCGAGCGGCCTCTTGGCGCTCGCGGGCTTCCTGTTCATGGCCGGCATCGTGACGCTGCTCTTGGGCCACCGGCGCGAGTCGGAGGCGTTCGACGCGCACCCGGCGGAGTAGAGGGCGTTGCCGACCCGTGGCGGCGTAGCTAGTCTCTGACTCTCGGAGATCGTGATGGCATCACCCGTACCGAAGCCTGACAGAGACGGCACGAGGGCGAGCCGTGCGACGCTGAGAGCTCAAGGATTGCGGCCAGTCGTGGTCTGGGTTCCTGACACGCGAGCACCCGGGTTCGCCGGGGAGGCCCGGCGGCAATCGGCACTCGCGTCCGCGAGCCTTCACGCGGCCGAGGATCAGGCCTTCGTCGACGCGATCTCGATCTCCGTCGACGAGCTCCCTTGAAGCGCGGCGAGATCTGGACCGTGTCCGGAAGCCGTGACTACGCGTCCAAACCGCGACCCGCACTCATCATCCAGGACGACGCCTTCTCGGGCGACAATTCGATCACGGTGTGTCCGCTCACCTCGGACGAGACCAACGCCCCTCTCTTTCGCGTGCTCGTCTCGTCAGAACCGTCCACGGGCTTGCGGCATCCATCTCGTCTGATGATCGACAAGATCACCACCGTAGCGAAGACGAAGCTCGGACGTCGGGTGGGCGCGCTCTCGCCAGAGGACATGGTCCGCGCCGAGCGTGCGATCTTGGCCTTCCTCGGCCTTTCATCGTGAAAGATCTCACCGCCCCGCGCGTTTCGGGGCGGGCGCGAGGTCCGGTTCTCCGGGCGCCGTCTCGCGGCCGAGCGCCGGGACCGCGATGATCGGGGCTCCGCGCAGGTCGCGGCGCACCACGATCGCGCCGCGCTCCTCCAGGTAGGCGATCATCCGGCGCGCGCGCCCCGTCGAGCTCGTCCCGTAGG
>CAHJXE010000076.1 GCA_903644085.1 Hyphomicrobiales bacterium | reverse complement strand
CGGGCGCGAGCTTGACGAGGAGCGGCGGGCGGCGAGGCGCGTCCACCACGGCGGCGTCGCGCGCCACGCGCGTCGCCAGGATGATCCGCCGCATCGCGTCCCGTCCCTGGAGGTCGCGCAGGCCCGGCGTGTTCGGCGACGAGACGTTGATGACGAGGTAGTCCGCCGAGCCAGACAGGCGTGCCGCGCCCTCGGCGTAGTCCGCCACGTCGTCGGCCGTGTCCTTGTTCTTACCGAGATTGACGCCGACGCAGCCTCTTCGGCGACGCCGTGCGAGGCGCGCCGCCACGACATCGAGTCCCTGGCTGTTCAGGCCGTAGCGGTTGATCACCGCCCGGTCCTCCGGGAGGCGGAACACGCGCGGGCGGGGATTGCCGGGCTGCGGGCGCGGCGTGACGCCGCCGACCTCGACATGCCCGAACCCGAGGGCCAGCAAGGCGTCCGGCACCTCGGCATGCTTGTCGAAGCCTGCCGCGAGGCCGAGCGGGTTCGCAAGCCGCCGCCCCCAGAGCTCCGTCGCCAGGATCGGGTCGTCGGCCGGCGGCGTTCGCGCGGGCATCAGCTTCAGCGTGGCTATGGCCGCGCGGTGAGCCGTCTCGGGATCCAGCAGGAACAGTGCCGGGCGAAGGGCGCGGTAGAGGGCGTCGAGCATCACTCCGTCAGACTGACAAGCGATCTCTCGGCCGGTCGAGGTCTCACCCGCGCAAGCAGACTGCCCCGCAGCCAAACAGAAGGACGACGATCGGCCACCACAAACGCGAAGATCGCATACCCCTTCAAGGCCTCAGCCTCCCCGAAACGTGCCTTGCCGGCAGATGTAGGCCCGAGGCCGTGGTTAAGCCACCCAGCGACCGCAACGATCGACGTCCGCACCCGACGTCGCTCGAACGTGCCCCACGTCGAAGTCGCAACCGGCGCGATCCCGACCGTGACGCAGGACATGCAGGCGGTGTTCAGCGCCGCCTCGAGCAATGTGCGCTCGTTCCGGATCAGGTTCACCCTGCAGGCTTGATCCGCGCGCCTCGACCGAACCTCTCGGACGCCTGGACGCTCAGCCCACGATCCAGATCAGGAGCCAGACCGCCGTCCAGACGATCGCCCCGACCCATCCGATCATGGCGACGGCGCCGGCCAAGATGAACAGCAAGGGCCAATGGTGCACGAGCGGAGTTCGGGCAGCGGCGGCGTGCGACGGTGGCTCCGTCTCTGCAGCCGGGTTCGGCGCAGTCGCGGAGGGGCCGCCGGAATGATGATTCAATCGCGCTGCTGTGGTCATCGTGCTCATCGTCGCAAGGCTAACAGACGATGACGCATCCGGTTCACACGTGCCGTGCGAGGGCGCACGGCGCGTGTGACGATCGACCGGGGATCAGTAGACCACGACGCTGCGGATCGACTTGCCCTCGTGCATCAGGTCGAAGCCGTGGTTGATCTCGTCGAGCGACAGCGTGTGGGTGATCAGGTCGTCGATGTTGATCTTGCCCTCCATGTACCAGTCGACGATCTTGGGGACATCGGTGCGGCCCCGCGCGCCCCCGAACGCCGTGCCCTTCCAGACGCGCCCGGTCACGAGCTGGAAGGGACGGGTGGCGATCTCGCGGCCGGCTTCCGCCACCCCGATGACGATCGACTCGCCCCAGCCGCGGTGACAGCATTCCAGCGCCTGGCGCATGACGTCGGTGTTGCCGGTCGCGTCGAAGGAGAAATCCGCCCCGCCCCCCGTCAGGTCGACGATCGCCTGCACGACCTTGTCGCGCCCGACACTCTTCGGGTTGATGAAATGCGTCATGCCGAACCGCTCGGCCATGGCGCGCTTGTCGTCGTTGAGGTCGATCCCGATGATCTTGTCGGCCCCCACCATCCGGGCGCCCTGGAGCACGTTGAGCCCGATCCCGCCGAGGCCGAACACCGCGACGTTCGCGCCGGGCCACACCTTGGCGGTGTTGATGACGGCGCCGACGCCGGTCGTGACGCCGCAGCCGATGTAGCAGATCTTGTCGAAGGGGGCGTCGGCGCGCACCTTCGCGACCGCGATCTCGGGCAGGACCGTGAAGTTCGAGAAGGTCGAGCAGCCCATGTAGTGGAACACGACGTTGTCGCCGCGCCGGGTCTCCCCGCGCCGGGAGGTCGCGCCCATGTCGTCGCAGCTGAACCGGCTCGTGCCGTCCGGCATGACGCCCTGACCCTGCGTCGCGCGGATCGCGGTGCAGAGGTTCGTGCGCTGCGAGAGGCAGCTTTTGCAGTTGCGGCATTCCGGCGTGTAGAGCGGGATGACATGGTCGCCCGGCTTGAGGGAGGTCACGCCCGCCCCAACCTCCCGCACGATGCCCGCCCCCTCGTGACCGAGGATCGCCGGAAACTTGCCTTCGCTGTCCAGCCCCGAGAGCGTGTAGGCGTCCGTGTGGCAGATGCCCGTCGCCATGATCTCGACCAGCACCTCGCCGGCTTTCGGCCCCGCGATGTCGACGGTCTCGATCGTCAGCGGTTTGCCGGCCTCCCAGGCGACGGCCGCGCGCGATTTCATGAAGCTCTCCCTGCCACGGTTCGTGGCTCTATCCAGGATCGAAGCGGCCCGCAAACGGGCATGCGACGGGCGACGCCGCGCTGCCGCCACGATTGAAGGCGAGACAGCAAACCTCTAACACATCGTTCGGCATGATATCCCTGAGGGACGTTTCCAAGCACTACCGGGTCGCGGGGCACCGTCGCCAGGTGCTGCGCAACATCTACGCGAACTTCGAATCCGGCTCGAGTTACGGCATCCTGGGCATCAACGGGGCCGGCAAGTCGACGCTGATGCGGTTGCTCGCGGGCACCGAACAGCCGACCACGGGCAAGATCCGGCGGACCACTCGGGTCTCCTGGCCGCTCGGCTTCGCGGGCGGCTTCCACCCGCAGATGACCGGCCGGGAGAACTTGAAGTTCGTGGCACGCGCTTATGGCGAGAGCATACGCGACGTGACGAGCTTCGTGGAGGATTTCGCCGAACTCGGCGACTTCCTGGACGCGCCCGTCAAGACGTACTCGTCAGGCATGCAGGCGCGCCTCGCCTTCGGGCTCAGCATGTCGGTCGAGTTCGACTGCTACCTGATCGACGAGGTGACGGCGGTCGGCGATGCCCGCTTCTCGGCCAAGTGCAACCAGGTATTCAACAGCCGCCGCGGCAGTTGCGACATCATCATGATCTCGCACGGCATGGAGACGCTCAAGGAATACTGCACCAAGGGCGTGGTGGTGGCGGACGGGAACGTACTCTTCTTCGACGATATCGACGACGCGATCGAACTCTATCGTCGCATGAACTTCTGACAGGCTGATCGACGATGCAAGACCAGGCGACGGTGCCGCAGATCCCGAAGCGCGAGCAGGCGCTCGAACGCTCGCAGAAGGTGAGCCGGGCTCTCCACGACGCGGCCCGCAAGGCGCGGCTCACGGTGCGGAGCGGCGGAGGATGGCAGCCGGGCATGTCGCGCGGGGGACGTGCGTCGCGCTCCTTCGCGATGAACTCCGCGATCGTGATCTTCGTGCTGCCGACCCTTCTCGCGGCGATCTTCTTCGGGCTCATCGCGACAGACCAGTTCGAATCCGAGAGCCAGTTCGCGGTGCGCGGCCGCGAGATCGGCCCGACCGACATGCTGGGATCGATCGGGATCCCGTCCATCACGCAGGCGCAGGACGGGCTCGTCATCATCGACTACCTGTACAGCCGCGCCCTCGTGGAGAAGCTCGAGCGGGAGATCGACCTGCGCACGATGCTCTCGCGTCCGGAGATCGACGTGTTCAGCCGCCTCGACCCGTCGGAGCCGATCGAGGACGTCGTGCGCTACTGGCGCAAGCGCGTCTTCGCGAGCATCGACCCGTCCGGCATCGTGCTCGTGCGGGTGCGTGCATTCACGGCGCAGGATACGCTGACGCTGGGCCGGGCGCTGCTGGCCGCGAGCGAGCAACTCGTGAACGAGATGTCGACCCGCTCGCGCCGCGATGCGCTCTCGGGCGCGCAGGAGGAGGTGGCGAAGGCCGAGAGCCGGCTGGTCTCCGTGCGGGAGGAGTTCCGGCGGTTGCGCGACAAGGAGCGGATGATCGATCCGACGAAGAGCGCCGAGGCCTTGACGAAGCTCATCGGCGAGCTGCAGCTGGACAAGATCAAGCTGCAGGGCGAGTACCAGGTGAGCTCGCGCTCGCTCAATCCGACGGCCCCGCAGATGCAGGTTCTCAAGTCGCGCCTCGACGCGGTGTCCGGCCAGATCAGCGCCATCCAGAACGAGATGACGGCCTCCAAGTCGGGCGACGAACCTGCGATGTCGGGATCCTTCGCGAGCTTCGACAAGGCGCGGCTCGACCAGGCCTGGGCGGAGAAATTCTATCAGACGGTCGCGGCCTCGATGGAGAAGGCGCGCCTCGATACCGAGCGCCAGCAGGTCTACCTGGAGAGCTTCGTGACGCCCGTCCTCCCGCAATCGCCGGAATACCCGCGACGGGTGTGGAACACGACGTTGGTCGCACTCTGCTCGTTCCTGGCCTGGTTCGCGCTGAACTACATCCGCTCGTCTCTCAAGAGCTGATCGCGCGCCGCACGACGCGTCCGCCCGACCTGCCGGCATGCTGTTCGACATCGAGGTCGACCGTCCGGGCCGGGTCTCCGGTTGGGTCGTGCCGGATCATCCCTCCGCGCAACCCGTCATCGTGGCGTCGAGCGGCAGGGACGCCTCGATACGCGTCCTCGCCGGCGACGCCCGGCCGGACCTCGTCCAGCGCCGGCTTCACGCGACGGGTCGGTGCGGGTTCCGGCTCGATTCGGAGACATGGCCCGCATTGCGGGACGGGTCCGACATCCAGCTCTACGAAGAGCGCTCCAACATCCTGATCTACCGGCGCACGCGGGACTCCGCGCTACCGATCCGGCTGTTTCAGCTCGAGACCCAAAGCCTGCCCTTCTACCCGCTCGTCGGCGAACTCTGCCCTCACGTCCGGATGGTCTATTCGGGCTGCGAGACGATCGGCGAGGAGAGCTTGACCGGCATCTTCGGCATCGGGTTCACCGATTCGGTCTTCGTGTCCGGCGCGGTCGCCTACCGGCGCTACGAGCCGTACCTGCGCGAACGCGACTTTCGCCGCATCGTCCTCCTCTGCGACCCTCTCCGAGAGCCGGCCGCCCGCATCCTGCGCCTGAAAGCCTGCTCGGGCGAACCGTCCGGGAGTTGGAAGGCGCTCGGCCAAGCGGGTCTCGTCCAGGCCTTCGCCGAGGTGGACGCCTTCGATCAGCGCTCGCTGACACGCTGCCTGCGGAGCCTACCGGACGAGGATTTCCTGTCGCTCGCGAACCCGCTCACGCGGCTGCTCGGGGCGGCCCAGGCCTGGGAAATCCCGGGGGCCGATCAGGCGGGAGCGGCACTGGACAGCCTCTCGCAATTCGACGTCGTGGGATTCGAGGACGACCTGTCGGGCTTCGTCGCGTCGGTCGGGGCGCTGACGGGTCGCGGGGACATCCTGAGATCACGGCCGAACGAGCCGGCCGACCTCATGCGCGCCGTCCACGCGCTCAGCCTGTCGCCGCTCGCGGGAGATCTCGTCGACCTCGATCAGAGCGTCGTCGGGCTCGCCCGCACGGCGCTCGCGACCGTGTAGAGGCGCGCGAGCGACGCCCGATCAGGCGTTGTGGTCCTTCACGGCCGCGACGAGCAGGGACAGCACACTCCAGATGGCGAGCGCGCACGCGAACACGACGGCGGTCGCGGCAGGCCTGTTGGGGAAGAGGGGCCGCTCGGCGAGTCCGGGCGGCACGAAGGTCACGAGGTAGAGCTGCTGCCGGTCCGCCTCGATCCGCGAGCGCTCCAGGGCCGCGAGCGTCAGGATGTAGACCTTCTCGGAAAACTCGCGCTCGAGCTCGAGCCCCTCGTAGCGCGCCAGCTTCTTCGATGCCGGGTTGTCGCCGCCCTCGCCCCTGGACGTCAGCTGCGACTCGATGGTGGCGATCTGGTCGTTCGTCGCCTTGAGCCGCGAGGACAGGACCTGAACCGAAGGCGAGGACTCCGACAGCGTCCGGCGCGCCGTCGCGATCTCGTTCTCGAAATCCATCTTCTGCGTCCGAAGCACGATCAGCACTTTCGACGTCGCCTCGGCCGACTTCACAGGATCGAGCGTACCGGATTCGTTGCGGAAATCCTCGATCGCCATCCTGGCGTCCTTCAGCCGCTTCTCGGCGCGCGAGACCTCCTCCCGGGCGAACGCGACGGTGTCGGTGCGCTTGCGCCGGGAGATGTCGTTCACGAGCTTCTCGCTCTCGACCAGGATGGCTTGCGCGATCGCCAGCGCGTCCTGCGGGCGGAAGGCGCGGACCTCGAGGTTGAGGACGCCCGACAGGTTGTCGATCGAGGCGACCACCATCTTGTCCCAGTAGCGCCTCAGGCGCTCCGCCGGCGCATCGGCTGCGAGGCGGGACAGGGGATCGACGTCGGCACGCGCGAAGGCGTCGCGCACGCCCACCTGCTTCTCCATCTTCTCGATCAGGGGCGTGCTCTGGATGTAGTTTGCCAGGACATACGCTTCCTGGTTGCTGTTCATCGACGAGACCGAGCTGAACATGGCCAGCGCCGCGGACGAGCTGCTCGGCAGCTTCTCCGCCGTGCCGCGCACGGCGAACTTGGCCTCGGAGACGTACACGTCGGACGCCATGAGGCCGTAATACAATCCCGCGGCGATCGTCGGGACGAGCACCATCAGGAGGAAGCTCGACAGGATCCCTCCGATGCCGGATGTCGCGCTGAGTACGCGCACGCGGCGGAACCGGCCGGGTCGCCGTTCGATCTCCGCAAGGTCGCCCCGGCGCCCCGGCGCCTTCGCGACGGCGCCGGATTGCGCGAGGGGAAGAAGATCGATCCTGACCGGAGTGTCCGTCTCGACGTCCTGCTTCAAGGTCGATCCCAATCAGGCGCTCACGCCGAGCCGGCGCAGTCATGCCGACACATCATAGCCCGGCACGAACGAATTTCCAGTCCGGCTAATCCGGCATTGCGGCGCAAGATGGGCCGGAGCATCCCTCCGACCCGCCGCTGCGGGATCCTCAGCGGGCGGTCGCCGCCACGCTGGCGCCCGAGATCACGGGAGACGTGATCGTCCCGACCAGGGTGAGGAACTTCTGCAGCTCGGCGCCGGTCGCGTTCGCCACGTAGAGCACGTCCTTGTCACGCATCGCGAAGCTGCGCGCCAGGAAATAGTTCTTCGCGTCGCGAAGCGTCAGCCGGTACACGACCGGGATCAGCCGCTCACGCTTGTCGACCGACCGGTCGGGGGCGAGTTCCCGGACGAGCGAGGCCGGCTCGAACCGCAGCAGGAAGATGCCGTCCGGATCGGAGCGCTGATCCAGAAGCCCACCCGCCTTGGCGATCGCCTCCTCCAACGTGAGATTGATCGTCCCGAACGACACGACGGTGTTCGCCCCGACCGCCCCGAACGCCGTGAAGGTCTGGGGCGAGCGCACGACGGTCACGATGTCGCCCGGGCGCAGGAAGACGTTCTCCTGCGGGTTCGACAGGATGAGCTCCATCGGCACCGTCACGGTCGCGTTGCCCCGCGTCAGCCGGACGAAGGCGTCGTAGACCGTGCCACGGATACCGCCGGCGGCCCCGATCACGTCGAGGATGCGGTCGCCGCGCACGCTGAGCGGCAGCCGGGCACCGTTCGTGACCTCGCCCGTGACGGTCACGCTGTTCGACAGGTTGCGCGACACCGTGACGAGGGCCTGCGGCTCGATCGCCTTGCCGGCGAGCCGTTGCAGGACGATCTGCTCGACCTCGGCCGGGGTGCGGCCCGCGACCTCGACCCGCCCCGCGTAAGGCACCGTGATGGCGCCGTCCCGGGTCACCGTCTGGTCGGGGATCAGCGCGCTGCGCGAGCCCGTGCCGAACCGGTCCAGGGCCGCCGACGAGAACAGGCCGCCCGCGGCCGCCTCCCAGATCGTCAACCGGACCTCGTCGCCGACGCCGATCCGGATGTCCGGGGCCGGACGATAATCGCCGAACCGGGCGCGGAACGACGGCCCCGGATGGCTCGCCAGGACGGACACGGTGCGCTCGTCCACGTCGAGCACGACGTAGCGTTTCTCGAGCTCGTTATCGCCGTTCTTGAGGACGTCTTCGGTCATCGGACCGGCGGTCGGCAAGGCTGAGCACCCCGCCAGGGCCAGACTGAGCGCGAGCGCGCACCAAATCGATCTCACGCGCTCAACCTCGCAACGCCCCGCACCGGCCAAATCGGGCGTTCATGTGCCATCAAAACAGGCGAGAGCATAGCGCAGGCCGCCGCGGTCCATCGTTTGCCTGTCCCTTGTCGCCGGTTTGACACACCTGGACGGAGTGGGCGCGTTCGCGACGGCGCCGCCCTCCCAACTGGCCAAGCTCCGCTCTATATCGTTCAAACTCTAGCGAAACGTCATCATCGGCTCGGAGCCAGGTCGACATCTCATGAACCGGTATTTCTGGCTGCTGATGCGGTTCATCGGAGACGAGCAGAACGCGCAGGAGCGGCGGGACATCTACGACCGCGCCCGCACCGCCTTCCTCGAACAGCTCTTCAACGCCGACCCGCCGGCATCGGACGCGAACATCTCCTACGAACGGCTGGCCTTCGAGGAGGCGGTGCGAACGGTCGAGGCCAGCATCGCGCGCTGGGGCCAGCACGGCGCCCCGGTCGAGAGGGGGTAGTTCGGCCGTTGCCGTCCGACCGATTGCGGGCGTCAACCGTTAGCGTGCTGCCGTTCGCCCGGCTCGCGCCTGACGGCCGCTCGGCTCCACGAGCTGAGCTGGCGGGCTATCGGTAACGACTCTCGTCAGGTCGGCGTGACGAGCCGAACTCCACGCATCCTCACCAGGGCTCGACGGTTCGGCGCCCCCCAAGCTGCCTCGAGCCTGCGGCCGGCTCTAGGCCGCCGCGTTCGCAACGTTGGCGGCCCGCCTGGCCACGAGTTGCTCGACCTCGTGGGAATGTTCGCTGCCCCAGGCACATAACGGTCCGAGCGCGTCGGCCAGCGTCTTGCCGAACGGCGTCAGCGAGTAATCGACCTTGGGCGGTACCTGCTGATGATCGCGGCGATCGATCAAACCATCGGCATGCAGTTCCTTGAGTTGCTGGATCAGCATCTTGTCGCTCACGCCGCCGACCGCACGTCTGAGTTCCCCATAGCGCCGCGTGCCGTGCGCCAGATGATACAGGATCAGCGGCTTCCACTTGCCGCCGATCACCGACAGCGCGACGTCCAGACCGCAACTGAAAGTCAGGCTCTTCATCGATCCTCCGGTACTTACTAAAAAGTGCATACTGGCGAGGACGACAGTTGGCGTCTACCTCCTCGTCTCGATGCTGTGAGGAGCGGTGCGGCACCGGTCCGAGCCACCGAACAGCGGACCTCGCGCGAGGTCTCGTCGATCCATCTGATGAGAACGGAGATCCGAACGTGCTCGATTTATCGATAAAGCCCGGTTTGGCGGTCAACGCAGTCTACAAGCTTCACGAGGACGATGTCCCGACCTTTCTGGAGATCGCACGCTCCCTCGTCGAGGTGACCAACGGCACACCCGGATGCGTATACTTCACCATCGCGCAGGATGTCGTCGATCCCACTCAATTTCGATTGTCGGAGGCGTGGACCGACAAGGAAGCGCTCGGCGCGTATGGCGAGAGCGAGACCTTTCAATCGAGTTTGGCCGAGACGATGAAGCTGAGAGTGCTCGATCGGAGCGGCGTCATGCTGACCCTTTCCGATGCTCAACCATTGGAAATGCCGAGCTGAAGCCCGGAATCTTTCCTCTCGGCTGGTCGGTGTCGCGCAGCCGGGCCGGAGGCCGGCTGCGTCACGAGCTCGATCACCTACGAGAGCAGCGGCGTGCTCCCGACACGCCTCGCTTCGCGGGAGGGCGACGATACCTAGCCGATCGACGCGCTCCCATCGAAGCGATGGCGGACGGCGCGCACAATGCCCTGTGCGCCACACGACCGGATGACGGCGTCGAGATCAGCCCCGATGGGCGTCAACGTCGCGAAGGGTTGTGAGCCAGACATACAACCGTCGAGCCTCAACGTCCGACGGTGGTCGGACGCTCGTTTCACGTCTCTACACGCTGTCCAGGCACGCCTCGACCACCCGGAAATGGTCGTCCCAACTCGGCGGCGCGTAGCCCGTGACCCGATCGGGCGGAGCACCCGCGGCCGCCACCACGGCGTCCCGCCATCCGGGCCCGTCGAGCGGGTGCAGGAACAGCCCGCGCGCGCCCGCCACCTCGCGGTGGACCGGGATGTCGGACGCGATGACGGGCGTGCCGAGCGTCAGCGCCTCGACAATCGGGATGCCGTAGCCTTCCGCGAAGGACGGCATGAGGAGGGCGCGCGCGCCGGCCACGAGTTCAGCCAGGCCCGCGCTGGACAGGCCGGAGGCCTCGACCACGTGACGGCGCACGCCCGGGCTCCGGTCGAGCAGGTCGGCCGCCGCCTCGCTCTCCCATCCGCGCCGCCCGACCACGACGAGCTTCGGCGCCGCGTTGCCGTGAAGCTCGGCCAGTTCGCGCCAGACCTGGAGCAGCAAGAGGTGGTTCTTGCGCGCCTCGATCGTGCTGCACACGACGAAATAGGGCGGGAGCGCCTCTACCTCGGCGGCGGCATTCGTCCCGGCGACCCCACGGGAGAAGACCGGCTCCCCGGCGAAGACCGGCTTCCCGGCGAAGACCGGCTTCCCGGCGAAGACCGGCTCGACCCCAAGGTGCGCGACGTGGATCGGCGGCGCACGCCAGCCCTCGCGCGTGTAGAAAGCCGCGAGCCGCGCCCCGACATCGTTCGAGTTGACGATCACCGCGGCGGCGTGGCGCGAGACCGTGTTCATGCGGACCCGGTGGCGTGCATCCTCGCCCGGAACCCCGTATTCCGGGTAGTCGATGGGGATGATGTCGTGCACGAAGAAGACCGGCCGGATGTCGGGCCTCTGCGATAGCCATGCGAAGAGGTGGGGACGCTCGAGCCTGAGATGCGACGTGTGCAGGTAGACGGCATCGCGCGGCGCGTCGGCGGCCTTGGGCCACAGCGGCGCCAGAGCCTTCAATCGCTCTTCCGCGAGGTGCGCCCAGACGGGAGAGCGGCCTCGGGTTCGTTCTGCCTCTGGTTGGGGCGACTCGCCGCCCTGGCCCGAGAGGCGGCGGCGGATCTCCTCCAGCACCGGATCCTGCGCGGCGGCCCTGGTCTCGCCCCAGCGCTCTCCGACGCGGTCCAGCACGTCATGAGCGAGGCGGTCCGGCATGAGGCGCATGCCGAAGCGCGTGACCGTGACGGCGTAGCTTCCCGGCCGCGCCAGGAAGCGCCTCGCGTAGGCGAGGTCGACGCGGTCGATCCCGGTCGGGCTGCGGTGCTTGAGCCGGGTCAGGAGCCGGGTCGTGTCGACGAGAACCGGGCGCGTCGGCATGCCCCCTCGATCGTTCAATGGTTCGGGTCGCGGGGGGTCGCACGTCCGGGCGTCGGCGTAAACAGAGACACGGCCCGTGCTCCGATCCTGCGGCCCGCCTCCCACGTCGTGGCGCTCGGCGGCGCGGGGTTCGACGCGACCGGTCCCGAGCCCTGGCTCGCGATCGAGCCCGGCGCGGACCCGGCCGGCCGCTGGATCCGGCTGCGCTACCGTCTCGACCTGCTCTCCGACCCGGTCCGGCCGCTGCTGCGGATGGAGATGGGCGACGGCGCGGCCCGCTACGCGGTCCTGCCCGGCCCAGTCATGGGCTCGGGGCTATGGGTCGGCCGCGTGCCGGAGGGGGTCCGCCGCCTCGCGATCAGCCCGGTGCGCGACGCCGGACCCTTCGCGTTCGCGCTCGACGAGTTGCGCGTCCTGCCGCGCTGGCGGGTC
>CAHJXE010000075.1 GCA_903644085.1 Hyphomicrobiales bacterium | reverse complement strand
GCGCCGTATGCGCGGCGAGCGCCTTGTTGACCTCGGGATTGTCGCGCACGATGCCGCCGCTGAAATCAGTGGCAATCGGGCCCGGCGCGACCACGTTGACGGCGATCCGGCGCGGCGCCAGCTCGAGCGCCATGTTCCGGCTCAACGATTCCACGGCTGCCTTGATCGGCCCGTATCCGATGCGGCTCGCCATGGCGAAACGTGCCAGACCTGAGGAGATGTTGATGATGCGGCCCCCATCGTTAATGAGGGGCAACAGCTTCTGGGTGAGGAACATCACACCTTTGAAATGGACGTTGTAGAGGCCGTCCATCTCCGCCTCGGTAATCGTCTCCAGGCTGCTGTTGGACGACGTACCGGCATTGTTGACCAGATAGTCGAAGCGCTCCGCGCCCATTTTGGCCAGGATGCCTCGGATCTTCTCCACGAAATAGTCGAAGGAGGCGCTGTCGCCGACGTTGAGCTGGAGGGCGACCGCCTGAGCGCCCGCTTGAGCAGCCAAGGCGGTGACCGTTTCGGACTCGTCCTGCCTTGCGTTGTAGGTAAAGATCGAGCTGATGCCTCGCGTGGCGAGGCGAAGGACCGTATCTCGTCCGATACCCCGGCTGCCGCCGGTAATGAGGGCGATCTTGCTGTCCGACATGGCTGTGCTTCCGTAGGTAAATCCGACCTCCGGTATGCAGGGTCGGCGTTTCAAGCTGAATGCCGGGACGCACTGCTTTCTTGCCCATTCCTGCTCGGTCCGTTATTCGAAGGCGATGTCGGAACGTAGCGTGACTAGACGTGGATAGACTGGTGGAAGCTATGCTGCGCCACATGGAGCGCCAGCCCGGAGAAAGCCCTTTCGCCACAGCCATCGACAGCGTGGTCATGATGCGCTCGGATCATCCCAAGCCACCGAGCCATCTGATGTTCAGACCGTCCATGTGCATCGTCGCGCAAGGCACCAAATGGGCATCGTTCGGTGGCGATCAGCTGGAATATCGAGCGGGTCAGGCGCTAGTGATAGGCGTCGATACCCCCTCCATCGGACGGGTGGTAGAGGCCAGCCCCGGCGAGCCTTGCCTCGTCCTGGCCTTCGAGCTCGATCTGGCGATCATGAGGAGCGTCGCGGAGGGCTTGGACCTGCCTCCGAGATCGAGCGGGAAGCCAGGGCGCGGCGTCCTCGTGACCGATTTCCAGGGCCCGCTCGCCGACTGCGCGCTCCGCCTCGTCCGTCTCCTCGACACGCCGAGAGCGATCCCGGCTCTTTATCCTGTCATCATGCAAGAGGTCAGCTACTGGCTTCTGACCGGCCCACATGGTGGTGACGTTGCAAAACTGACGCTGCTGAACAGCCCATCACGGCCAGTGTTGAATGCCTTGCACAACCTTCGAGACCGCTTCCGGGAGACGGTTCGGGTCGAAGAACTGGCCGCCATCGCCCGATTAGGCGCTTCGGCGTTTCATCGTCAGTTCAAGGCGCTTACCGGGATGACCCCGCTCCAATATCAGAAGCAGCTTCGCCTCCATGAGGCTCGAAGGCTCGTGGTTTCGAACGCGTTCAACGTCGAGACCGCCTGCTTTCAGGTTGGCTATGAGAGCTCCTCCCAATTCAGTCGCGACTACAGCCGTCTGTTCGGCGCACCGCCCAAGCGCGATGCGACCGCGATGAAGACTGCTCTCCGGGAGGGTCGCAGTAGCGTCCGGTCAGAAACAATCGTTGAAGAGGCGGCGTGAAATGCTCGCGGATGGCGTCCGGTTCAGAGCGTGGGATCGACACAGACTGACGGTTCGGAATAGGCGGATGCCGGAAAAGGTCGGCGAACGCCGCCTGAGGACGTTGCGCGGTGTTAAGCCAGCGTTAGATCGTCGCCCGAGCAGAGAACAAGCTCATGCGCATCACCTGCCTGGAAGAGCATGTCGGCGATCAGGCCGTCGCCGCCGCGACCCAGGATGCCGCCGCGAAGGCGTCCTATATGGCTGGCGTCGGCAGCCGCTATCAGGACGATCCAACGCCCCCCGACCGTCCGCGGCTCGTCGCGATGCAGACCGCGATGGCGACCCTGGGTCAGCCGCTGTACGCGCGCATCGCCGCGATGGACGAGGCCGGCATCGACATGCACGTGCTGTCGCTCACCGCGCCGTGGACGCTGGTGGCAATCCTCTGGCCGAAGCGGGACAATCGCTTACGGGCATGGCCCGGAGGAAGCGGATGCTGCGCGCCCGACTGGTTTCGACCCTTCTCTGACTTCCAGAAGGTCGGCCGCGGACCAACGGCGAGCGATCATCCTTGCAGCCCTATACTCTTCCCTCAACAATCGCAGGCCACGGAAAGAAGAGCAACTCCGTGCTAGCTCGGTCGAGAACTCTAGGTATCCTGTAAGTATGAAGCGAGAAAGACCGCTTTGCTTACCGATCAATCCCTGATCGACGTCTCATAAGGGTATATCCAAGGACGACTTTCGCGTTCACGGGCGACGAAGCTGGCTATTTCGTGCCGGCTCTCAAGGGAGAGTTCGATGTCGTCGAGACCGGCGAGCAAGCCTCTTCGTCTGTAGGCTGAAATCGGAAACGCGATCGTGGTCCCGGAGGATATCGACAACTCACACCGCGCCAGGTCCACGACGAAGCCGGGCGCGGCACCTTCGGCCTCCGCGGCCAGTCGCGAGACAGTGTCCGCCGAACAGGGGAGCGGCAACAGGCCGTTCGCGTAGCAGTTCGCCGCGAAGATCTCCGCGAAGCTGGGCGCCACCACGCAGCGAATGCCCCAGGCGGCCAGCATCCAGACCGCGGATTCGCGCGAGCTGCCGCAGCCGAAATTGGCGCCCGTCAGGAGGATCGACGCGCCCTGGTAGCGCGGCTGATTGAGCGGGAAGTCGGGCAGCGGCTCGCCGGCAGGTCCGTAGCGCCAGTTGCCGAAGAGGTCGTCCGCGAGGCTCGTCGATCCATGCTCGCTGAACGTCGTCCCGCGTCCCTCGCGCGGCACGGCCGAGCCGGGCGAGATCGTGTCCGTGTCGATGTTGTCGCGCAGGAGCGGAACGGCCTTGCCGCGCAGGATCGTGAAAGGCTCGGTCATCGGTCAGCTCCAGGTCCTGACGTCCACGATCCGTCCCGCCAGCGCGGCCGCCGCCGCCATGGGCGGGCTGACGAGGTGGGTCCGGGTGCCCGGGCCCTGGCGTCCGACGAAGTTGCGGTTCGTCGTGGAGACGATCCGCTGGCCGGGCGTGCCGATCTCGCGCATCTGGTTGCCCGCGCCCGCGCACATCGAGCAGCCCGATCGCCCCCAGCCGAAGCCCGCCTCGATGAAGAGCCGGTCCAGACCCTCGGCCTCGGCCTCGCGCCGCACGCGCTCCGACCCCGGCGACACCCAGGCGGTCACGCCGGTCGCGACCTTGCGGCCGCGCAGGACCGCGGCGGCGTCCCGCAGGTCGCCGAGCCGAGCGTTGTTGCACGAGCCGATGAACACGATGTCGACCGGAACCCCGTCCATCCGGGTGCCGGCGTCGAGGCCGGAATACGCGAGGGCGGCCCGGTAGGTCGCGAGCGCGCTCTCGTCCATGCCGGTCCCGGCACCCGGAACCGCGTCCTCGATCGCGACGGTCTGGGCGGGGTTGATGCCCCAGGTCACCTGCGGACGCACATCGGAGGCGTCCATCCGGTACTCGGCGGCGAAGATCGCGCCGTCATCCGTCACGAGGCTGCGCCAATCCGCGACCGCGAGGTCCCACGCGGACCCGGCCGGAGCCTCGGGCCGTCCGCTGAGATACGCGCAGGTCGTGTCGTCGGGCGCGATCACCCCGAAGCGCGCGCCGAGCTCGACCGCCATGTTGCAGATCGTGAACCGCTCCTCCATGGAGGCGGCCTCGATGACCGGACCGGCGAACTCGACCGCGTGGCCGGTGCATCCCGCGACGCCCAGCCGGCCGATCAACGTCAGGATCAGGTCCTTGGCGGTCGCGTGAGCCGGCAACGCGCCGTCGATCCAGATCCGCATCGTGGCCGGCTTGTGCTGGATGCTGGTCTGGGTCGCCAGGATGTGGACGATGTCGGATTGCCCGAGCCCCCAGGCGATCGCCCCGACGGCGCCGAGCGTGCAGGTGTGGCTGTCGCCGCACGCGATCGTGGTGCCGGGCAGCGCGAGCCCCTGTTCGGCCGCCACCACGTGGATGATGCCGAAATCGGGGTCGTCGACGTCGAACAGGCGGAAGCCGTGCCGTTCCGCGTTCTCGCGCAGGTTCACCGCGTAGGGGTTGTCGTCCCGGCCCGGCCGGAACTCCGGCGGCACGAGGGTCGCGACCGTGTGGTCGGCGGCCGCGAAGGTCAGTTCGGGATGGTTGAGCGGCAGGTCGCGCTTGTTCAACGTGAGGAGGCCGCGCCCGGCCATGTCGTTGATCATGTGGCGATCGACGAACAGCAGCG
The DNA here is from genome assembly GCA_903644085.1 of Hyphomicrobiales bacterium. Taxonomy (GTDB): domain Bacteria; phylum Pseudomonadota; class Alphaproteobacteria; order Rhizobiales; family Beijerinckiaceae; genus Enterovirga. The sequence goes on along the minus strand of CAHJXE010000075.1, from coordinate 7,495 downwards.
AGAACCCGTCGCCGAGATCGTTGACGACGTGGCGGTCCCAGATCTTGTCGAAGAGCGTCCCCGTCATGACCGTATCTCCCGATTGGCGAGGCCGTACTCGGCCTCGTAGCGCTCCCAGGTCGGGAGCCCGATCAATTCCTTGAAGTCGGAGAAGCTCATCTCGTGCTGATCGAGCGCGAAGCGCCCCGACACGATGTCGGCGATGCGGTCGCGCACGGCACCCGCCGCGTAGAGGACCGGCGTCACGCCGTAGCAGACGACCTGGAAGCCGAGTTCCGCGTATTCCGCCGGCTTGAACAGCGGCGAGCGGCCGCCGGGAAGCGGGTTCGCGATCATCGGCACGTCGAAGGCCCGGCCGATCGTCTCGAACTCCTCGCGGCTCTCGGGCGCCTCGATGAAGAGCCCGTCGGCCCCGGCGCGCAGGAACCGCTCGCCGCGCCGCATCGCGTCGTCGAGGCCGTTCGACGCGCGCGCGTCGGTGCGGGCGAAGATGAACGTCTCCCGGCTCAGGCGTTCGGACGTCGCGGCCCGGACCTTCCCCTCCATCTCGTCGATCGGGACGACCGACTTGCCCGCGAGATGTCCGCAGCGCTTCGGCCAGCGCTGGTCCTCGAGCATCAGGGCGCTGACGCCCATCTTCTCGTAGCTCTGCACGGTGTGGATCACGTTCTTGACGTCGCCGTAGCCGTCATCCGCGTCGACGAGCGCCGGGATCTGGACGGCGCCCAGGATGTCGCGCACCGCGGCCGCGATGTCGCCGAAGGCCCTCAGGCCGAAATCCGGCACGCCGTAACGACCGCCCACGACCGAGAAGCCGCTGATGAACATCGCGGCCGCGCCCGACTGCTCGATGATGCGGGCCGTCATGGCGTCGTAGGCCCCGAAGAGGATCATCGGGGCTCCGCCTTGCAGGGCCTGGCGGAAGCTCGGGACCGCGTTCGGGATGGGACTCATGTCGGGTCTTCCATGGGATGGGCGGGTCACGCGACCCGGATGTCGACGAGCGCGAGCGTGCGTTTCGTGGTCACGTGGGCGATTGCGCGCTCCAGCGCGGCCGGGAGGTCGCGCCCGGTCTCGACCCGCTGCGCGTAGGCCCGGCTCGCCTCGGCGATCCTGACGAAGTCCGGCGTCGGCGCGAGCGAGACGAGGGGCATCGCGTTGCTCTGTGCCGCGTAGCCGTCCGGGTACACGTCGAGGACGGAATGGCGCACCGCCGCCCACTCGGCGTTGTTCAGAATGAGCAGCAGCAGCGGGAGCTCGAGCGCCTCGGCGATCTGGTGACAGGCGACCGGGTTGGAGAAGATGTAGGAGCCGTCGCCCATGGTGGCGACGACGAGCCGGTCGCGGTCGGCGAGCTGCATGCCGAGCGCGCAGGGAAACGACCAGCCGAGGCCGCCCGAATGCGGCTCCTGGTACCAGCTGTTCGGCTCCCGCAAGGTCAAGGGCTCGAGCGGCGCGCCGAGTTCGGACAGGACGGTCGCGCGGCGGCCCGCGATGGCGTCGGACAGGCAGTGGCTGACCCAGGCCTTGCTCATCGGCTCGCCGTCACCGGACGAGGCGGCCTCGCGCACGCTGTCCCGCCGCTTGGCCGCGAACGCCGCCACCTCGGCGCGACGCTTGGCACGGGGCGGCGCCGAAGCCTCACCCTGCGGCCGCAAGGCCTCGGCCAGCGCCAGGATCACCTCGTCGGTCTCGCCGACGAGCGAGAGGTCGGCCGCGAAGTTCCGCACCGGCAGGCGGGCATAGAGCGGGTCGGGACCGAGCTGGATCACCTTCGCGTCCGCCTTGAGGCTATGGATCGCGGGCGACCAGGGCGCCGAGCAATCGATGACGATCACAAGGTCGGCCTGCTTCAGCCAGGGCGCGGGATCGACGCCGACCGCCATCGGATGATCGGTCGGGAGCGCGAGTTGCACGGCCCAGTACTGCACGACCGGGATACCCCACGCGTCCACCAAGGCGCCGAGTGCCGCGAAGCCTTCCGGCGACCCGGCCCCGCGCTGGGCGATGATGACCGGGTGCTCGGCCTCCGCGATCCACCGTGCGGCCTCCTCGACGAGGCGCGCCGGAGCGGCCGCCGTGACCGGCGCGATCCGGCTCGGCGCGTCAAGTCCGTCGGACGGGCAGAGTTCGCAGAGGACCTCGCGCGGGAGGCTGAGGTAGACGGGACCTTTCGGGGTCGAATGCGCGATGGCGCTGGCCCGGTCGATCAGGCCCGGCACCTGCTCGGGGAACCTGAGCTCGTAATCCCACTTCGTCGCCTCGCGCACGAGCGCCGCCTGGTCGCGCATCTCCTGCCCCCAGCCGATCGGCACGGTGCGGGAGCCGAGCCGGCCCTGCTCGGTCACGGGCGTGCGGCCGGAGAACAGGAGCACGGGCACGTGCTCCGTCGCGGCGTTGATCGCCCCGATGGCGCAGTTGGCGAGGCCGACATTCGTATGCGCCATCACGGCCTGGGCCCGGCCGCTCGCGAGGAAGTAGCCGTGGGCCATCCCCATCGCGGCGCTCTCGTGCGGGATGACGACCGCCTGCGGCATCGCGATCTTCTTCGCCCGCGCTTCCGCGAGACCCTCGATGACGGGCGGAAAATCCGTGCCGGAATTGGCGAAGATGTAGTCGACGCCGACGGCTTTCAGCCGGGCAAGGAGCGCACCCCCGGCAGTGATCAGGTTCTGTACGTTGTCGTGGTCCATCGAGCTCACATCTTGCTGGGAAGCCACGTGGCGATCGCCGGGAACGCGACGAGGATCGCGAGGCGGATCAGGTCCGTGACGATGAAGGGTGCGACACCCCGGAAAATGGTCGCGAACGTCAGCTCGCCGATGACGCTCTTGATGACGAACACGATCATCCCGACCGGCGGGTGGATGAGCCCGAGCTCGACCGTCATGACGATGATCACCCCGAACCAGATCGGATCGAAGCCGAGTTCCTGGATCACCGGGAAGATGATCGGCACGGTCAGGATGATCATGGCCATCGCGTCCATGAGACAGCCGAGGACAAGGTACATGAGGAGGATCAGCGCGAGCACGCCGTAGCGTCCGACCCCGAGCCCCGTCAGGAATTCGGTGACCCGCTGCGGCGTACCGGTCAGGGTCAGGAAGTAGCCGAAGAGGAGCGCCCCGATCAGGACCGTGAACACCGCCGCGGCCGTCCGGGTGGCTTGCAGGAGGGACGAGAGGATCGCCGCCCGCGGCAGCTTGCGCCGCAAGGCCCCGATGATGAAGGCGCCGCCCGCTCCCATGCCGCCGGCCTCGGTCGGGGTGAACAGGCCGCCGTAGAGCCCGCCGATGACGAAGACGAAGAGCAGGATCGGGGCCCAGACCTCGCCGACGGCGGCCAGCCGATCCGACCAACTGGCTTTCGGGCCCTTCGGCAGCGATCCGGGGCGCGCGAAGCCGAGGACCGCGATCGTCGCGACATACATGCAGACGGCGAGCAGCCCGGGCATGACACCCGCCATGAAGAGCTTCGAGATGTCCTGCTCGGTGATGATCCCGTACACGACGAGGACGGTGGAGGGCGGGAACATGGCCCCGAGCGTGCCGCCTGCCGCGATCGTGCCGGCCGCGAACGAGCGCGGGTAGTTGAAGCGACGCATCTCGGGATACGCCACGGTGGAGAAGGTCGCGGCGGTGGCGACCGACGAGCCCGAGATCGCCGCGAACCCCGCGCAGGCGACGATGGTGGCGAAGCCGAGCCCGCCGCGAAGGTGGCCGACGAACGCGTTGGCGGCGCGGAAGAGTTCGCGGCTCATCCCGGACGCCGACACGAAGGCCCCCATCAGGAGAAACATCGGGATGACCCCGAAGGTGTAGTCGGTGACCGTGCGCATCGAGGTCTGGCCGATGAGCTTCAGGGCCGGCCCGAAGCCGGAGATCAGCCCGAACCCGCACACGCCGACGAACCCCATCGCCATCCCGACGGGCACGCGCAGCAGCATCAGCACGAAGAGCGTCGCGAAGCCGAGGACCGCGACGGCATCCGGGTCCATCATGGCCGCCTACTCCACCGGCTCGAGGGCGCGCGCCTCGTCCACGCGCTCGGGCGTCATGACGAGCCGGAACGTCCTGACCGCGATCAGGATCACGGCCGACACGTCGCCGAGCCACGCCACCGCGAAGAAGGGCCATGTCGGGAGGTGAAGATCGTAGGTCACGAGATTCTGCGCCCAGGTGGAGACCACCTTGTCGAGCAGCGTGAACGTCTGGACGGCCACGACCAGGAGCAGGACGGACGTCGCGAAGATGTCGATCCATCGCTTGCCGCGCGGTCCGACGCTCTCCCAGACGAGGTCGACCGTGATGTGCGCGCCCCGGTAGCTCGTTGCCGCGATGCCCCAGAAGATCAGGATCCCGAGGAACAGCCGGCCGAAATCGTATCCGTCCGGGATCGAGACCGCGAAGAAGTAGCGCAGGAGAACGGACACGAAGATGTCGACCGCCACGAGGCCGACGAACCCGGCCGCGATCCACTCGATGCCGGCGATGAACCGGTCCATGCCGCCCGTCCGCGGGGGGCGAACGGGCGAGATGCCGGACGTTTCAGTGACGATCATGTCGGGGGCCTCCGGCCGGCTCGAGACAGAGCATCTCCCTTCTCACCTCAGAACGCCGCGCCCTTGGCGGCGAGCTCCGATTTCAGCTCGCCGAGCACGGCGTCGGGGTCGAGGCCCGTCCTCTTCAGTCCCTCGGCCCAGCGGGTCCGAAGCGGCGCGGCGGCTTGGCGCCAGTCCGCGAGCTGCGCCGGCGTCAACTCCACGATCTGGTGACCCGACGCCTTCTTCATCTTGTCGTGCCCGGCGAACTCGAACTCCGTCCAGGGATCGGATAATCTCGACGCCCATTCCGGCGTGCAGTGATCGTCGATGATCTTCTTCTGCGCCGGCGACGCGTTCTCGTAGACGGCCTTGTTCATCCCCCACACGAAGGCGGTGGTGTAGAGCGGGGCGTCGATGCTGAACTTCGTCACCTTGTCGAGCCCGAACAGGAAGACGGAGTTCCACGGGAAGGTGATCGCGTCCGCGACGCCTCGCTCCAGCGCGTCACGCGCCTCAGGTGCCGAGGCCTGGACGTTCGTGCCGCCGAGGGACGTCACCAACTCGCCGACGGTCGCGTGCGCGGGTCGGACCTTCATGCCTTTCAGGTCGCTCGGCTCGGCCACCTTGCCGCGAGAATGGAGCGTCCCCGGATCCTGGACGAAGGCCACGCAGAAATGCGTGTCCGACATCTCCTTCTCGGCATATTTCCGGTACCAGGCGTCGACCGCGAGCGTGCCGCCTTTGCCGTTGCCGATCAGCAACGGAAGGTTCGCGGCGCTGAAGACCGGAAATCGGCCAGGCTGGTAGCCGGGACTGATGTAGCCGACGTCGGCGATGCCGTCGCGCACCATGTCGTAGTGGTCGAAGGCCTTGCCGAGCTGCTCGGAGGCGAAGATGGTGCCCCGGATCGTGCCGCCCGACGCCTTCTCCATGTCGGCCGCCCAGGCCCGTGCCGCCGGCACGAGGGGATGGGCGGGCGGGACCCAGAGCGAGATCTTCAGGGTGATCGTCTTGTCTTGGGCGTGAGCCAGTCCTGGGCTGGCGAGCGCGACCAGCGTTGCCGCCATTGTGGCCCATTTGCGGGCCGTCCCTATCGTGTCGTTGATCATCGTATCCTCCCTTTGTTCTCGATTTTAAGCCGGGCGCTATCCGACGCGCCTCTTCTGGTGATCGGCCTGCTGGTCTTCCTCGACGCCGAGCTGCTCGGCGAGCCGACGCAGCACGGCGAGGAAGACGGCCTTGTCCTCGCCGACGATCGCGTCGAGCCTCGCGTCGTGCGCGCGAGCGATCATGCGCAACTGCGCGAGCACCGCGTTCCCGGCGCTCGTCAGCCGAACGCCGTAGCTGCGTTGGTCCTCGGAGCGCCGCTTACGCTCGATCAATCCCTGTTCGTCGAGCGCCCTGAGCGTGGCGGTCAAGGTCGAGCGGTCGCGCCCACACAGGGCGCTGAGCTCGGAGGGCGTCAGACCCGGATACTCGGCGAGCAGCATGAGGATCGTGTAGCGGCCGGGCTTGAGGTCGGGATTGCCGACCCGTTGCAGGTAGGCGGCGAACGACGCCTCCTGGGCGCGCCGCAACGCGTAGGCGACGGCGTTGGACAGGACGTCCGGGATCCGGACCGCGTCAGCCGCCGGTACGGCCGATGCGTCGTCGGGGTCCGCGATCCGCGCGCTCACGTCGGTGCTCCGCTCAGAACGGGTAATGCTGCTCGCCCTCGATGGTGATCCAGCGCAGGTCCGTGAACTCCGCGATCGCCGCCTTGCCGCCGAAGCGCCCGTAGCCCGAGCCCTTCATCCCGCCGAACGGCATCTGCGCCTCGTCCGCCACCGTCGGGCCGTTGATGTGGCAGATGCCGGTCTCGACGCGCTTCGCGACCGCGAGCGCGCGGGTCACGTCGCGCCCGAAGATCGCGGCCGAGAGCCCGTATTCCGTGTCGTTCGCGACGCGGATCGCCTCCTCGACGCCTCGTACCCGGATAATGCTCTTCGCCGGCCCGAAACTCTCCTCCGCGTAGATCCGCATCGCGGGCGTCACGCCGTCGACGAGCGTCGCCTCCATGACGGTGCCCTGCCGGCCGCCGCCCGCGACCAGCGTCGCGCCGTGCGCGACCGCGTCCTCGACGAGGCTCGCCACCTTGTCCGCCGCCTCGCGGCTGACGAGCGAGCCCAGCACGACATGGCCGCGCGGGTCGCCCGAGGGCAGGCGTTTCGCCTTGGCGGCGAGCTTGGCCACGAAGGCGTCCGCGACGCTCTCGTCCACGATGATCCGCTCCGTCGACATGCAGATCTGGCCCTGGTTCATGAACGCCCCGAAGGCCGCCGCATCGACCGCTGCATCGAGATCCGCGTCGTCGAGCACGATCAGCGGTGCCTTGCCGCCGAGTTCGAGCAGGACGGGCTTGAGGTGCCGCGCCGCCGTCTCCGCGATGATGCGGCCGACCCGCGTCGAGCCCGTGAAGTTGATGCGTCTCACGGCCGGGTGGACGATCAGCGCCTCGACGACCGCGGCCGCGTCCGCCGGCGCGTTCGTCACGACGTTGACGACGCCCTTCGGCATGCCCGCCTCGTGCAGGACCTGGCCGATCAGGCGATGCGTGGCCGGACAGAGTTCCGAGGCCTTCAGCACGACCGTGTTGCCGCAGGCGAGCGGCATCGCGACCGCGCGGGTGCCGAGGATCACGGGCGCGTTCCAGGGCGCGATGCCGACGCAGACTCCGGCCGGCTGACGGATCGCGAGCGACAGGCAGCCCGGTTTGTCGGACGGGATCACCTCTCCGGTGATCTGGGTCGTCATGGAGGCGGCCTCGCGCAGGATGCCGGCGCCGAGCGTCGCGTTGAAGCCGCCCCACGGTCCGGTCGACCCGGTCTCGGCCGTCATCAGGGCGGCGAACTCGGCCGTCTTCGTCTCCATGATGTCGGCCGCCTTGAGGAGCAGCTTGCGCCGGGCATTCGG
>CAHJXE010000074.1 GCA_903644085.1 Hyphomicrobiales bacterium | reverse complement strand
GTTCCGGCGATCGCGGCCGCGCTCGCAGACCTGCCCGGCCGGCAGGCCCTGAACGCCGCGACCGGCGCGGTGCACGCGGCCGCCTTCGCGGACCTTTCCGGGCGCATCCTGGCTCTGCGTGAGGATGTCGGCCGTCACAACGCGCTCGACAAGCTGGTCGGCGCGCTCGTCCGGTCGGATCAGGACCCGCTCGCCGGCTTCGTCCTGATGACGAGCCGCTGCTCGTTCGAGCTCGTCGAGAAGACGGCGGTGTTCGGCGCGCACACGCTGGTGACGATCTCCGGCCCGACCACGCTCGCGATCCGGCGTGCCCGCGACCTCGACGTCGCGCTGATCGCGCTGGCGCGCCGCGACACGGTCACGATCTTCAACGATGACGGTCGGATCGCGACCGTGCCGGGCGCAGCGATTTGATTCGAACAAACGCCATGATAAGCGCGGCGGCAAAGTCGGCTCGTCGCCAGATGTCATCGGGAAGAGGCTCACATGTCGGTCAAGGTCGCGATCAACGGGTTCGGGCGGATCGGGCGCAACGTGCTCCGCGCCATCCACGAATCGGGCCGCACCGACATCGAGGTGGTGTCGATCAACGACCTCGGCCCGGTCGAGACGAACGCGCCCCTCCTTCGCTTCGACTCGGTCCACGGCCGCTATCCGGGCAAGGTCGAGGTGGACGGCGACCACCTCGTGGTTGACGGACGCCGCATCCGCGTGACCGCGGTCAAGAACCCGGCCGAGCTGCCCCACCGGGAGATGGGCGTCGATATCGCGCTCGAATGCACGGGCATCTTCACCTCCAAGGACAAGGCGAAGGCGCATCTCGATGCCGGCGCGAAGCGGGTCCTCGTCTCGGCCCCGGCCGACAACGCCGACCTCACGGTCGTCTACGGTGTCAACCACGACAAGCTGACGGCGGAGCACCTCGTCGTCTCCAACGGCTCCTGCACGACGAACTGCCTCGCGCCGGTCGCGAAGGTGCTCAACGACACCGTCGGCATCGAGCACGGCTACATGACGACCGTGCACTCCTACACGGGCGACCAGCCGACCCTCGATACGATGCACAAGGATCTCTACCGCGGGCGCGCCGCCGCGCTCTCGTCGATCCCGACCTCGACCGGCGCCGCCAAGGCGATCGGGCTCGTGCTGCCGGAACTGAAGGGCAAGCTCGACGGGTCGGCGATCCGCATCCCGACGCCGAACGTCTCGCTCATCGACCTCAAGATCGTGGCGAAGCGCGCGACGACGGTCGACGAGGTGAACGACGCGATGAAGCGCGCGGCCTCGCAAGAGCTTCTCGGCGTGCTGAACACGACGGACGCGCCCAACGTGTCGAGCGACTTCAACCACGACCCGCATTCCTCGACCTTCCACCTCGACCAGACCAAGGTGCTGGACGGCACCTTCGTGCGCATCCTCTCGTGGTACGACAACGAGTGGGGCTTCTCGAACCGCATGGCCGACACGGCGGTCGCGATGGCGAAGCTGATCTGAGCGTGTTCGCCAAACCTTGAGAGAGTTCGAGATGTCCGAGATGCGCGCCGACCCGACGCTCGATCCCGTGCCGCCCCCGCCCGAGGGCGTGCCCGTGATCCCGGCCTCGCGCCCGGTCGAGATCGTGCCGTCACGCCAAGCGCCCGAGCGGCCGAACGCGGACCGGTCCGGCTCAGAGCGGCAGGTTTCCCAGGGACTCGGCACGGACCAGCTCGCCCGGATCGAGGACAAGGCGGCGCGGATCGAGGAGAAGTTCGCGCGCCAGGAATCGACCGCCCAGCGCGTGCTGGACAAGCTGGAGCTCGCCACCTCCCGCATGGGTGAGGTCGCGCTTCAGTCCGAGGTCGCGGCGCTGCGCGGCGAGATGGCGACGATCGTGCGCCGCACCCGCCGGCTCCCGGGCACGGCGGCCCTGTTCACGGCCTCGGTCGTGACCGCGCTCCTCACGGCCGTGATCGTCATCGCGCTCGTGCGCTATGTGCCCGGGTTGCTCGCGCGATGAAGGTTCGCACGCTCGATGATGTCGACCTCAAGGGCAAGCGCGTCCTCGTGCGGGTCGACCTCAACGTGCCGATGGAGAACGGCCGCGTCACGGACGCGACGCGCATCACCCGCATCCTGCCGACGATCCGGGAGGTTGCGGAGGCGGGCGGTCGTGTCGTGCTGCTCGCGCATTTTGGGCGGCCCAAGGGCAAGCCGGACCCGAAGCAGTCGCTGAAGCCCGTCGTGGCGGCGCTCGCCGAGCATCTCGGGCACCCCGTGGCCTTCGCGGGCGACTGCGTCGGGCCCGACGCCGAGCGCGCCGTCGCGGCCTTGAGGAATGGCGACGTCGTGCTTCTCGAGAACACGCGCTTCCACGCGGGCGAGGAGACGAACGACCCGGATTTCGCGGGTGCCCTCGCGGCCTCGGGCGACCTCTACGTCAACGACGCCTTCTCGGCGGCGCACCGCGCGCATGCCTCCACGGAAGGGCTCGCGCACCTGCTCCCGTCCTACGCGGGCCGCACCATGCAGGCCGAGCTCGACGCCCTCTCCAAGGGGCTCGACGCGCCGGAGCACCCGGTCGTGGCGATCGTGGGCGGCGCCAAGGTGTCGACCAAGATCGACCTCTTGGAGAACCTCGTCGCCAAGGTAGACTCGCTCGTGATCGGGGGCGGCATGGCGAACACGTTCCTGCACGCGAAGGGCGTCGGGATCGGCAAGTCGCTGTGCGAGAAGGACTTGGCCGAGACCGCGAAGCGCATCCTCGAGCGCGCCCTTCAAACCAAGTGCGAGATCATCCTGCCGGTCGACGGCGTGGTGGCGTCGGAGTTCAAGGCGGGCGCGGCGAGCGAGGTGTGCGCGATCGACGCGATCCCCGAGGGCGGCATGATCCTCGATGTCGGCCCGCGCTCGGTCGAGCACGTCGCGGCCGCGATCGACGGCGCGAAGACACTCGTGTGGAACGGGCCGCTCGGCGCCTTCGAGATCGCGCCCTTCGATGGCGGCACGGTGGCGGCGGCCCGTCACGCGGCCGAGCGCACGAGGGCCGGGCAGCTGGTCTCCGTCGCGGGCGGCGGCGACACGGTCGCGGCGCTGAACCACGCGGGCGTCGCGGACGACTTCACCTACGTGTCGACGGCCGGCGGCGCGTTCCTCGAATGGCTGGAAGGCAAGCCGCTGCCGGGCGTCGAGGCGCTGAAGCGCGCCTGATACGGCTCCTATCCCCTCAGCTCTCATGTCGAGGTGCCGAGCGAAGCCCGGCCTCGAAGTACGCACGAATGCCGCTAGAGCCCGTGAACCCTGGATGTCTCCTTCGAGGCTCGACCTATGGTCGAGCACCTCAGGATGAGGTCGAGGGCGATCTTCAGGCTGATCGGAAGCGAAGGCGAGCGAGTTGCCGCAGGCGGCCCTTCATGCCCCTCATGTCAGACCCGGATCGCTATATCCGATCATGGCCTCTGTTTCGAACACATCACCCCTCGATCCAAGTCGCTCCGCCAAATCCGATGTCGTGATCGCCCGTCCGAAATGGAGTGCCGCGATCCTGATCTGCGGCAAATGCCTGAAGGGCGTCGACGGCAAGGCGATGCGTCGCGACCTGAAGGCGGCCGCGAAGGGCCGCACCGGCAAGGTCCGCATCGTGCGCACCTCCTGCCTCGGTCTCTGCCCGAAGCGTGCCGTCGCGATGGCGAGCGCGGACAGCCTCGCACGTCGCGAACTCGTGGTGCTGCGCGAGGGCGGGTCGGCCGAGGCAGCGCTCGACCGGCTGCTCCCCCCGGACGCCTAGAGCCCGTCTGAGAAATGATCCTCACCTCGCTCCTCATGCTGAGGTGGCCGGCACAGCCGGCCCTCGAAGCACGCACAACCCTCGTGTGCGTCCTTCGAGGCTTCGCTTCGCTCCGCACCTCAGGATGAGGAGGTGAGAGCTTGCAAACATCATTTCCAAACGGACGCCTAGAACAGGGCGAGCTGAGCGCCAGCGCCTTCGCGCAACGGCGGCATGAACAAGTCCGTCCGCAAGGACCGCCGCTCGGCGTTGAACCCGGTGCGGGCGGCCGCCGCCTCGAAGCGACGGCCGATCATCCACGCGAAGGGCCCGATGCCGGTCTGCCGCTGGCTCCACTCCGCGTCGTAGAGCTTGCCGCCGCGCGTCTCCTCGACGAGCGACAGGATGTGCTTCATCCGGTCGGGGTAGTGCTCGGCCAGCCAGTCGCGCACGAGGCCTTTCAGCTCGTGCGGCAGGCGCAGCAGCACGTAGCCGGCCTCGCGCGCACCCGCCGCGTAGGCGGCCCGCAGGATGCCCTCGATCTCGTGGTCGTTCAGCGCCGGGATGATCGGCGCCGCGAGCACCGTCACCGGGATGCCGGCCTCCGCGAGAAGCCGTATCGTCTGGAGCCGTTTCGTGGGCGTCGCGGCGCGCGGCTCCATGGTGCGCGCGAGCCGCGGGTCCAAGGTCGTCACCGAGACCGCCACCTTGGCGAGACCGCGCTCCGCCATCGGGCCCAGGATGTCGATGTCGCGCGCGACCAGCGCGGATTTTGTCACGATCCCGACCGGGTGGTTCGCGGCCGACAGCACCTCCAGGATCGCCCGGGTGATGCGGTAGCGCGTCTCGATCGGCTGGTAGGGGTCCGTGTTCGTGCCGAGCGCGATCGTGCGCGGCTCGTAGCCCTTGGCGGCGAGCTCCTTCCTCAGGAGTTCCGCCGCGTTCGGCTTCGCGAACAGCTTCGTCTCGAAGTCGAGGCCGGGCGAGAGGCCCTGATAGGCGTGGCTCGGCCGCGCGAAGCAGTATGAGCAGCCGTGCTCGCAGCCGCGATAGGGGTTGATCGAACGGTCGAAGCCGATATCGGGCGAGTCGTTCTTCGTGATGATCGTGCGCGCCCGCTCGATCGTCACGTCGGTGCGGATCGGCTCCGGCTCGTCCGCCAGATCCCAGCCGTCGAATGCCTGCTCGCGCTGGACCCGCTCGTAGCGCCCGTCGGGATTGCCGTTGGACCCGCGTCCGCCGCGCCGGTCGGGATCGACCGGCTGGTACGCACGGGTCTCCGGTCGACGCCGGTCGATCGGTGGCGGTGCGACGGGTCGAGGTCGGGCGGCGGGTCGGGGAAGAACGGTCGTGATCATCGAGGCCTCGCGAATCGAGAGCGTCTCATCAATCTAGAACAAAACAGGAACATCACAAGCGCGAGATGGCGTGAGCCGGCGAGGTCTCCGGTGGGGACGCTTCGTGATCTCCACAGTCAACGCGAGCCGAGATGGGTGCGTTCCTGAGATCTCGTCAGCCGCGCCGAAGATGTTCGTCGAGTCGTGGCATGATCTCGACGAAGTTGCAGGGCCGGTGCCGGTAGTCGAGCTGGGCCGCCAAGATGCCGTCCCAGGCGTCCCGGCATGCGCCGGGCGATCCGGGCAGGACGAAGATGTAGGTCGCGCCCGCGACGCCCGCGGTCGCGCGCGACTGGATCGTCGACACGCCGATCTTGTCGAAGGAGATGCGGTGGAACACGGCCGAGAAGCCCTCCATCCGTTTCTCGAAGAGCGGCTCCAACGCCTCGGGGGTGACGTCGCGGCCGGTGAAGCCGGTCCCGCCGGTCGTGAGGACCGCGTCGATGTCCGGGTCGGCGATCCAGCGGCGCACCGCCGCGCGGATCGCCTCGACGTCGTCCGTGACGACCGCACGGTCGGCGAGGCGGTGGCCCGCCCCGGTCAGGCGCTCGGCGAGCGTGTCGCCGGAGCGATCATCCGCGAGCGAGCGGCTGTCGGAAACGGTCAGGACCGCGATCGCGAGCGGCACGAAGGCGCGGTTCTCGTCCAATCCGGCCATTCAACTGTCGTCCTGCCTGAGACCTTGGTTCCATCGGATATTGGTAGCGCTTGCGGATGCGCCACCATCGTGATCGACTTTTCGTCTCCGGGCCCGATACGCCGCGACTTTTGGACCTCTCCCGCTCCGCCCGAATGCGCGTGACTTGCAATGGCGCGTGATTTGCAGGCGAGTGACTTGCAGGCGAGTGACTTGAAATTGAAAACGCGACAGCGGATCGAGCCCCTCATCCGAACGAAGGTGCCACTCATGAACGAGCACGACCTCAGGGACACGATCGGGGACGTGAAGGACGGCCGCATGTCACGGCGCGGCTTCGTCAGCCGGATGGTCGCGCTCGGCCTGACGGCGCCTCTCGCCGGCACGATGCTCGCGTCCTCGGGCGTCCCGGCATCGGCGGCTGACCTCCGGGCCGAGTACAAGCCCGGCAAGGCGGGCGGCGGCGGACCCTTGAAGCTGCTCTGGTGGCAGGCTCCCACCCTGATCAACCCGCATTTCGCGGTCGGCACCAAGGACCAGGAAGGCTCGCGCATCTTCTACGAGTCGCTCGCGAACTGGGACGACGACGGCAACCTGCTGCCGTGCCTCGCGGCCGAGATCCCGTCGCTCGACAACGGTGCCGTGTCGAAGGACGGGATGTCCGTCACCTGGAAGCTGAAGCGCGACGTCAAGTGGCACGACGGCAAGCCCTTCACGGCCGACGACGTCGTGTTCAACTGGCAATACGCGTCAGATCCCGCGACCGCGGCCGTCAGCATCGGGTCCTACAAGGACATCAAGGTCGAGAAGATCGACGATTATACGGTCAAGATCGTGTTCGCGAAGCCGACGCCGTTCTGGGCCGACGCGTTCGTCGGCACCTACGGGATGATGATCCCGAAGCACCTCTACGCCGACTATACCGGGGGCAAGTCGCGCGACGCGCCGGCGAACCTCGCGCCCGTCGGCACCGGTCCCTACAAGTTCGTCGAGTTCCGCCCGGGCGACATGCTGCGGGGCGAGCGCAACACCGCCTACCACCTGCCGAACCGGCCCTTCTTCGACACGATCGAGATGAAGGGCGGCGGCGACGCCGTCTCGGCCGCCCGCGCGGTGCTGCAGGCCGGCGAGTACGACTACGCCTGGAACATGCAGGTCGAGGACGAGATCCTGAAGCGTCTCGAGCAGGGCGGAAAGGGCCGGATCGACGTCGTCTACGGCGGCAACCTCGAGTTCATCCTGCTGAACGCGACAGATCCCAACAAGGAGGTCGACGGCGAGAAGTCCTCGATCAAGACGCAGCACCCGGCCTTCTCGGACCCGGCCGTGCGTCAGGCGGTCAACCTCCTGATCGATCGGGGCTCCGTCCAGCAATACATCTACGGCCGGACGGGCCGAGCGAGCGCCAATACGGTGAACGGGCCGGAGAAGTTCGTCTCGAAGGCGACGAAGTACGAGTTCAACCCCGCCAAGGCCGAGAAGCTGCTCGATGATGCCGGCTGGAAGAAGGGATCGGACGGCATTCGCGCGAAGGGCGACGTTAAGCTGAGGTTCGTCTTCCAGACCTCCATCAACGCGCCTCGGCAGAAGACGCAGCAGATCATCAAGCAGGCGGCTCAGAAAGTCGGCATCGACATCGAGCTGAAGTCGGTCACCGCCTCCGTGTTCTTCTCCTCTGACGCTGCCAATCCGGACACCTATCCGCATTTCTACGCGGATCTGGAGATGTACACGAACAACATGACGCAGCCCGACCCGACGTTGTGGATGCTGCAATACGTGTCCTGGGAGGTCGCCTCGAAGGAGAACAAGTGGCAGGGCCGCAACATCGTGCGCTGGAAGAACGCCGAGTATGACAAGCTCTACAACGCGGCCCAGATCGAGCTCGACCCGGTGAAGCGCGCGGCGGCGTTCATCAAGATGAACGACTTGGTGGTGGCGGACAACGTCCTGCCGCTTCTGCACCGCGCCAAGGTCGCGGCGGTCAACGCCAAGCTGAAGGCGCCGCCCAGCGGCTGGGACAACGACCTGTGGAACCTGCCCGACTGGTACAAGGAGGCGTGAGCATCGCCGCGTCGCATCGATCGTCGGACCAGCGCGGGGAGGGGCCGTGGCCACCTACCTGACGCGGCGCCTCCTGATCGCGATCCCGAGTTTGCTCGGGATCAGCCTGATCCTGTTCGTCGTCCTGGCGCTGGCGCCCGGCGACCCGTTCGGCGAACTGGCCTCGAACCCGAATATCCCGCCCGAGGTGCGGCTCGCGCTCCGGGCCAAGTTCGGCATCGACGACCCGATCATGGTGCGCTACCTGCACTGGCTCGTCGCGATGGCGCGGGGCGATTGGGGGTTCTCCTTCGCGAGCCGGATCGACGTCGACACGCTGATCCTGCAGCGGGTCCCGACGACGCTCTTCGTGGTCGGGTCCTCGCAGATCCTGGCGCTGCTGGTCGCGGTGCCGATCGGCATCTACGCGGGGGTCCGCCCCTATTCGGTCTTCGACCAGATCGCGAACACGCTCGCCTTCGTGGGCTTCTCGCTGCCGACCTTCTTCACCGGCCTCCTGCTGATCCTCCTCTTCTCGATCAAGCTCGACTGGCTTCCCTTCGTGTACCAGGCGGACATCCAGGCGACCGGGTGGCGCTGGGTGTGGGAGACGATCCGGCAGGCCATCATGCCGGTCGCGGTGCTGGGCTTCTTCCAGGCCGCCTCGTACACCCGCTACGTGCGCGCCTCCGTGCTCGACGTCGCGCGGCTCGACTACGTCAAGACGGCGCGCGCCAAGGGCGTGGTCGAGCGCGGGGTCGTGCTGCGCCACGTCACCCGCAACGCCCTCATCCCGGTCGTGACGCTCGTCGCCCTCCAGATGCCGGCCGTCTTCAACATCGTGCGCTGGAAGAACGCCGAGTATGACAAGCTCTACAACGCGGCCCAGATCGAGCTCGACCCGGTGAAGCGCGCGGCGGCGTTCATCAAGATGAACGACTTGGTGGTGGCGGACAACGTCCTGCCGCTTCTGCACCGCGCCAAGGTCGCGGCGGTCAACGCCAAGCTGAAGGCGCCGCCCAGCGGCTGGGACAACGACCTGTGGAACCTGCCCGACTGGTACAAGGAGGCGTGAGCATCGCCGCGTCGCATCGATCGTCGGACCAGCGCGGGGAGGGGCCGTGGCCACCTACCTGACGCGGCGCCTCCTGATCGCGATCCCGAGTTTGCTCGGGATCAGCCTGATCCTGTTCGTCGTCCTGGCGCTGGCGCCCGGCGACCCGTTCGGCGAACTGGCCTCGAACCCGAATATCCCGCCCGAGGTGCGGCTCGCGCTCCGGGCCAAGTTCGGCATCGACGACCCGATCATGGTGCGCTACCTGCACTGGCTCGTCGCGATGGCGCGGGGCGATTGGGGGTTCTCCTTCGCGAGCCGGATCGACGTCGACACGCTGATCCTGCAGCGGGTCCCGACGACGCTCTTCGTGGTCGGGTCCTCGCAGATCCTGGCGCTGCTGGTCGCGGTGCCGATCGGCATCTACGCGGGGGTCCGCCCCTATTCGGTCTTCGACCAGATCGCGAACACGCTCGCCTTCGTGGGCTTCTCGCTGCCGACCTTCTTCACCGGCCTCCTGCTGATCCTCCTCTTCTCGATCAAGCTCGACTGGCTTCCCTTCGTGTACCAGGCGGACATCCAGGCGACCGGGTGGCGCTGGGTGTGGGAGACGATCCGGCAGGCCATCATGCCGGTCGCGGTGCTGGGCTTCTTCCAGGCCGCCTCGTACACCCGCTACGTGCGCGCCTCCGTGCTCGACGTCGCGCGGCTCGACTACGTCAAGACGGCGCGCGCCAAGGGCGTGGTCGAGCGCGGGGTCGTGCTGCGCCACGTCACCCGCAACGCCCTCATCCCGGTCGTGACGCTCGTCGCCCTCCAGATGCCGGCCGTCTTCGGCGGCGCGATCGTGACCGAGCAGATCTTCCGGGTCCCCGGCATCGGCTCGCTCCTCATCACCGCGATGCTGGCCAACGACACCCCGGTCGTGATGGCGGTGACCTTCGTGTTCGCCGTCCTCGTGGTCGCCTTCAACCTCGTGGCGGATCTGCTCTATGGCTGGCTCGACCCTCGCATCGCGTTCCGCTGAGCCCTTGCTCGCCGAGCCCGTCCTGTCGGAGCCTCTGACCGCAGAGCCTGTCCTGGCAGAGCCCTCGGCCGCGCTCCCGCTCGCGAAACCGGTGCCGCCCAGCGCCGGCACGTGGCGGCGCTTCCGGCGCCACCCGCTCGCGGTCGCGAGCGCGGTCCTGCTCGCGCTCGTCGTCGTGGCGGTGCTGGCCGGCCCGCTCGTCTGGCCGCTCGCGATCGACGACATCGACTTCGCTGCGCAGCTCCAGGGGCCGTCCTGGGCGCACCCGTTCGGCACGGACGACCTCGGCCAGGACCTCCTCGCCCGCATGATCTACGGCGGGCGCATCTCGCTCGCGGTCGGGTTCGCCGCCATGCTGGTCGCGACCTTCGTGGGAATCGTGATCGGCTCGCTCGCCGGCATGTCGCGCAAGCTCGTCGACCCGATCCTCATGTGGGTGACGGACCTGTTCCTGTCGCTGCCGCAACTGCCGCTGCTGCTCCTCGTGATCTATCTCTTCCGTGACAAGCTGAAGGAGGTGTTCGGCGTCGAGGGCGGGGTCTTCGTGATGATCGTGGCGGTCATCGGGGGGCTGCGCTGGATGCCGGTCGCGCGGCTCGTGCGGGCGCAGTTCCTGACGATCCGCGAGAAGGAGTTCGTGGATGCCGCGCGCTCGGTCGGCGCCACCTGGTGGAGCCAGGTCGTGGGCGAGATCCTGCCGAACGCGCTCGGCCCCGTGATCGTCGCCGGCACGATCGAGGTCTCGGCCGCGATCATCGCGGAATCGACGCTCTCCTTCCTGGGGCTCGGCTTCCCGCCGGACATCCCGACCTGGGGCCGCATCCTGTTCGACGCCAAGGACCACCTCGACGTCGCGGCGAACTGGGCCTTCTTTCCAGGCGCCGCGATCTTCCTCACCGTCCTGTCGATCAACTTCGTTGGCGACGGCCTGCGCGACGCGCTCGACCCCCGCAGCATGTCGTGATCCGCCATGCGTCGAGCCGGGAGACGCGTGCGACGAAGGTAGTGTAGGAGAGCGTCACGCGCCGCCGTTCCTACGCGCGGCACGATCCACCTGCCCGACCCCGAGACCACGATGCAGATCTCCCCGCCATACCTCATGTTCCTCGGCGATGTGCCGGACCGGCTCGCCGCGAAGACGGCGTACGGGATCGTGGATTGGCGGCGCGACTGGTGTCTCGGGCAGCTCCGGCTGCCGGGCTGCGGGGCCGATCTAGGTATCCCGGACACGGGCGTCGCGGCGGCCGCGAAGGACGGCGCGAAGACGATGATCGTGGGCATCGTGAATGCCGGCGGCGTCATGAACGAGGCCTGGATCCCGTCGATCGTGGAGGCGCTCGAATCCGGGATGGACGTCGCGAGCGGCCTCCACGTCCGGCTCGGCAAGGAGCCCCGCATCGCGGACGCCGCCGCGGCGAACGGCCGGACCCTCTTCGACGTCCGCCACTCGGACCAGCTCTTCGCGACCGGCAAGGGCACGAAGCGCCCCGGCCTGCGTCTCCTGACCGTCGGCACCGACTGCTCCGTCGGCAAGAAATACACCGCGCTGGCGCTGGAGCGTGAGATGCGCGCGCGCGGCCACGATGCCGATTTCCGCGCGACCGGCCAGACGGGCGTGTTCATCTCCGGGCGCGGCGTCGCGATCGACGCCGTCGTGGCGGACTTCATCTCGGGGGCGGTCGAGTGGATCTCGCCCGCCGCCGCGGAAGGCCACTGGGACCTCGTGGAGGGCCAGGGCTCGCTCTTCCATCCCTCCTTCTCGGGCGTCACGATGGGGCTGCTGCACGGCGCTCAGCCGGACGCGTTCGTGGTCTGCCACGAGCCGACCCGCACCCGCATGCGCGGCGTCCAGCACCCGCTGCCCTCGATCGCGCAGGTCATCGACATGACGGTGAGCTGCGGCCGCCTGACGAACCCGGCCATCCGGCCGGTCGGCATCGCGGTGAACACGAGCGCCCTGTCCGACGACGACGCGAAGGCGCTGCTGGCCGACCTCTCAGCCGAGCACGGCCTGCCGGCCTCCGACCCGATCCGGCACGGCGTCGCGGGGATCGTGGACCGGCTCGACGCGG
>CAHJXE010000073.1 GCA_903644085.1 Hyphomicrobiales bacterium | reverse complement strand
CCACCATGACGATCGCGAGCGCCAAGTAGACGAGGCCGAGCGTCGCGACCGAGAGACACGCGGTCGCGAGCCACTCGGCGAGCGTCACGCGGCCGCCTCGGTGGCGAGGTCGCCCGACGCCACGACCGGGGTGCGGACGAGGAGCCGCCGGCCCTCCAGCCATTGCCAGGCGAGGAGTCCCGGCAGGCCGAGCACCAGGTCGGGCACCCGCTTCACGAGCGAGAGCGCGATCGCCGCCCCGGGCGGCACGCCGAACAGGGCGCAGAGCGCGACATAGCCGCCTTCCTGCACGCCGAGCCCGCCCGGCACCGCGAAGGCCGCACCCTTCACGGCCTGCCCGAGGCTCTCGATGACGAGCGCCTCGGCGACGCTCACGGGATGCCCCATCAGGTGGAGCGTCACCCAGACCTCGACGGAGCCGAACAGCCAGACGCCCATATGCAGCAGCGCTGCCGCCGCGACGCCGCGGCGGTTCGCGTAGATGTCGCCCAGCCGCTCGTAGAGCCGTTCGACCGCGCTGACGCCGAGCCACTCGCGGCCACCCGCGAGCTTGCGCAGGAGCGAGCCGATGATGCGCGCGCCCTCGCGCCGCTGCACGATGAAGAAGGCCGGGATCAGGAGGCAGCCGATGCCGAGGCCGATCGCCGCGTAGCGCACGATCTCGCCCTCGTGTCCCAGCGCGACCAGGATCGCGAGCCCGACGAGCGCGAAGACCAGTTGCGTGCCGGCCTGGACCGCGATGTCCACGATGACGCTCGCGCCCGCCATCGCGCCCTCGAGCCGCCAGAAGCCCGCGAGCCGCGCGCCCACGAAGTCCCCGCCGACCTGCGCGACCGGCAGGAGCTGGTTCACGGCCTCGCGGATCCAGCGCAGCAGCACCGAGACCCGTACCGGCACGCGATGGCCGAGGGGCAGCAGCCAACGCCACGCGATCCCGTCCAGCGCGATCGCGACCGCGCGGGCGAGGACGACGAGCAACGCCGCCCAGCCGGACGCCTCGATCGCGTCGAGTACGTCGCCCGCCCCGGACGAGGCGACGAGCAGGCTGAGAAGGATCAGTCCGGCAACGGACAGGAGCGCGGTGAGCCGTTTCATGGTTCTCGGTGTAGCGGCATGGAGGTGACCGCTTCGCTAAAGATCGAAGGCGCGCATCTAGCCGAAACGGGCGACATTTGCCCGTGACAAAGTCGCCACGCTCGGGGCTCGCGTGACACCGCCGGGCGCGGTCGCGACAAGCGGGAGGGGTCAGGGAGTGGAACTCGAGTTCGCGCGGGACGCCGCGATACAAGAGACGGATCGGGTCCGCGAGGTTCTGGACGAGGGCGCGGCGGGGTCCGACCCGACCGCTCGGTCCGGGATCGGACCCGTCAACTCGCACACCGAATGGGACCCGTTGGAGGAGGTGATCGTCGGGCGGCTCGATCATGCGACCATCCCGTCGAACCACCTCACCGTCACCTACAACCTGCCGCCCTCCGTCATGGGGCTGTACCGACTGGCGGCCGGGTGGCGCTATCCGGGTTGGATGAGGAAGCTCGCCCAGACCGAGCTCGACGGCTTCATCGCGCTGCTCGAGGCCGAGGGCGTCACGGTCCGGCGTCCGGACGTCGTGGATTTCTCGCGCAAGTACCGCACGCCCGGCTGGTCGTCGCGCGGCTTCACCACGGCCTGCCCGCGCGACGCCTACCTGGTGTTCGGGGACGAGATCATCGAATCGCCCATGTGCTGGCGGTCGCGCTACTTCGAGCAGGACGCGTATCGTTCGCTGTTCAAATCGTATTTCAAGGCCGGTGCGCGCTGGACGTCGGCGCCTCGCCCGCAGCTCAGCGACGATCTCTACCGCTACGACTTCAAGCTGCCCGGCCGCGGGGATCCGATGCAGTACACGATCAGCGAGTTCGAGCCCGTCTTCGACGCGGCCGATTTCGTGAAGGCCGGTCGCGACGTCTTCGTCACGAGATCGAACGTCACGAACCTGTTCGGCATCGAGTGGCTGCGCCGGCATCTCGGACCCGGCTACACGATCCACGAGGTTCCGAGCCTGTGCCGCCAGCCGATGCATATCGACTCGACCTTCATGCCGCTGGCGCCGGGCAAGGTGCTGGTGAACCCCGATTACTGCGACGTCGAGCGACTGCCCGCCGTCCTGAAGCGCTGGGACGTGCTGGTCGCGCCGCGCCCGGATCCGGTCTCCGGCATCATGGCGAAGATCTCGATGTGCTCGCCCTGGACGAGCATCAACGTGTTGATGCTCGACGAGAAGCGGGTCGTGGTCGATGCCTCGCAGCCGACCCTGATCCGCGCGCTGAAGGATTGGGGGTTCGACCCCATGCCGATCCCCTTCCTCGCCTACGGCCCGTTCGGAGGCGCGTTCCATTGCGCGACGCTCGACATCCGCCGCCGCGGTTCGCTCCGATCCTACGCGTGAACGCCGCGAGAGCGCATGATGTCCGGAAAGCACAGGTGCGGCGCCATCGTGCGCCGAGCGGGGCGTGCGCGTTGATGAACGACGTCGAGGTTCGTTAACTAGTGCGCAACGATGATGCGCGGATTCGCGTTCGCGCCAGGGTTCGATGACCATGACATTTCGCTTTGCGGCGCTCGCCTCGGCGTCGCTCGCGCTCGGTTCGGCCACCGCGTCCGCGGCCGATCTCGGGAGCATCAGGACCATGCGCCCGACGTCCGACGCATCCGATACCTATGTGGTGACGCTCACGGGCAACGGTCAGTTCGTGCCGCGGTTTCCGGGATCGAGCGAGCTGACGGGCTTCTATTATCCGTCCGTCAACATCCGCCGCATCGAGGAACCCGCACGTTTCGCGGCGCCCGACGACGGGTTCAGCATCTCGGTGCTGGACGACGAGCCCTCCGTGCGGTTCGGACCCGTCGTTCGCGCCCAGTCCGGTCGCTACCTGAGCGACGACCGACGGCTGTTCGGGCTGCAGAAGCTGAATTTCAGCGTCGAGCCCGGCGTCTTCGTGGAATATTTCCCGGTCAGCTTCGTCAGGGCGCGCGTCGAGCTGCGTTACAGCCTGAACGGCGTCGAGGGCCTGGTGGGTAACGCCGGCATCGACTTCATCGCCCCCTACGACCGGTTCACCTTCTCGCTCGGGCCTCGGATCTCCTTCGCCGACGCCAACTATATGCGCGATTATTTCGGCGTGCGCCCGTTCGAGTCGGTGCTGAACGGGCGCCTGCCCGCCTACCGTCCGGGAGCCGGCCTGGTCTCGGCGGGCGTCCTGGGTTCCGCGACCTACAAGTGGAACGAGACGTGGTCGACGACGGCCTATGCCGGATATAACCGGCTGGTCGACGACGCGGCCCAGAGTCCGATCGTGCGCGTCATCGGCTCGCGTGACCAGGTGACGGTCGGCGCGAGCGTCTCCTACTCGTTCAACTACACCACGCGCTGAGCAGACGTGTTCGAGGCTAGACTCCGGCCTCCGCGTAGCGCGTCACGTCCTGGTAGCGCTCGACGCGCGGCGCGATCATGCCGTCGATGCGGGCATAGACCTCCGGCACCGAGAGGCCGCGCCGTCCGCGCTTCTGCCTCGCGAAGAAGATCGCCGCGTTGGCCCGGGCCGCGGCCGGGAACGCCTTGACGGCGCTGGCAGCCCGCTTCGCACCTTTCAGCTCGATGAAACGCGCCGCGTCCTCCAACCCCAGAAAATGCGCGATGTACATCTCTGTCTGCGTGAGCCGCCGGCCGATGCGGAAACCGATCAGGGCCGCGTCGCGCTTGAGGAGTTCGGCCGCCATCACGGCCGCGAGATACGGGTCGCGGCGCATTTCGAGGACGCGCACGCGGGTCGCGTCGTCCTGGATCGTCGGCTTCTCGTCCACGACCGAGATCGCCTCCACCTCGGCACCGAGTCCGTGCTTGTCCCCGTAGGCGCGGACCATCTCGAGCCAAGTCCGGTCGATGAACTGGAACAGCCCTTCGGCGCTCGATGTCGGGGCTTTGACCTCGGCGCGGAACCCGGATTCCTTGTCGGCCAGCGCCATGAGATAGATCGGATCGACCTCGGTCGCGGCGGCCGCGCGCACGATCGTGTCGACGATCCGGCGCGGGACCTCGCGCGCGCCGAAGCGGAGGAACTCCTCGACCTCGCGGCGTTGGCGATCGAACTCGATCTCGCGCAACTCGTCGGCGCTCGACACGAAAGCCGGCACGGACGCGACGTCGATCGAGAATTGCCCAGGAGGCTCGATGGCGGCAGGCTCGATGGCGGCGTGCTCGACGGACGCGTGGGCGGCCTTCACCGGTGCGAGCGCGGTGTTGGAGGCGCCGGCGGTGGCGAGACATCCGACCCCGATCAGGGCGACACCGCGGCCGAGCCTGTGGCGGAGCTTGCGCGCAAGGGGTTCAGAGTCCGTCGGGCGATCGTCGGAGGGCCGCGGGGGCAACCACGCGATGTCGGCCCCGACCGTCTCGTCGAACTCGCAGACCGCGTCGAACGACGCCCGCGTCCATCTCCGCATCTCACCCCCAAGCATTCGCCGACCGCGCGCTGTTCACGATTCGTGAACCACGCGCTGACCGGAGCGGACTTGAATGCGGAATGTGTGTGGAATGCGGCCGGCAGCTATTTTGAGCGGAACCGAACAGATATTCGGGCGTTGCCTTGCCCGTTTCGGGCGAGTGGTCGGAGCGAGAGGATTCGAACCTCCGACCCCTAGTCCCCCAGACTAGTGCGCTAACCGGGCTGCGCTACGCTCCGACACCCGTGACGGGCTGTGGGGCAATAGGATTTTCCCGACCCCGCCGCAAGCCCTCGCCCGACGCAGATGGCCCGTCACGCATTCCTCGCCCACCAGCCGTGAGGAGACGACGAGACTCAGGAGACGACGAGACTTGGGCGAAGACGAGACTTGGGCGACGACGAGACTTGGGCGACGACGTCGCGGCCAGGCGGCACACTTGGATCACGCGGCAGGCACGACTAAATCTGATCTCATCAGACGATCTGCGTCCTGCGCTTCGTCCAGGTCGCGTTGTGGAGTGGGTCCGTATGGCGTTGAGCGAGTGGAAGGTGCCGGCTGGGTCTCAGCCGAGACAGGCCGATTACGCGTTCGACCTCGAACGTGCGCTGACCTCCGTCGTCGGCCTGAGCTCGATCGTACCCGACGACGCGTTCACCGCAGAGACCTTGGGGACGGAGCGGGCCGGCAACGCCGTCGTGATCGATCCCGCGGGGCTCCTTCTCACCATCGGCTATCTCGTGACGGAGGCGCAGTCGATCTGGCTCGCGGCCCATGACGGGCGGGTCGTCCCGGGCCACCTTCTCGGCGTCGACCAGGAGAGCGGTCTCGCGCTCGTCCAGGCGCTCGGGCGTCTGGGTCTGCCCGCGCTCGATATGGGCTCCTCGTCATCGGCGAAGGTGGAGACGCGCGTCGTCCTAGGCGGTGCCGGGGGACGACAGAAATCCGTGGCGGCCCGCATCATGGCGCGCCAGGAATTCGCAGGCTACTGGGAGTACCTGCTGGACGACGCGATCTTCACCGGCCCGTCCCACCCGCACTGGGGCGGCACGGCCCTCATCGGACCCGCGGGCGAACTCCTGGGGATCGGGTCGCTTCAGTTGCAGCAGGAGCGCAACGGAGGCGGCGTCGAGAACCTCAACATGGTCGTGCCGATCGACCTCTTGAAGCCGGTTCTTCACGACCTCCGTACGATCGGCCGCCCGAACCGCCCTGCCCGCCCCTGGCTCGGGCTGTTCGCCACGGAGGTCGACGATCAGGTCGTGGTGGCGGGGCTGGCGTCCGGCGGGCCGGCCGAGAAGGCCGGCCTCCAGACCGGCGACATCGTGCTCGCGGTCTCGGGCGAGGACGTGTCGGCGCTGGCCGGAATGTTCCGACACGTCTGGTCGCTCGGGGAAGCCGGGATCGGCGTGCCGCTGCGCCTCCAACGCAACGGCCGGGTGATCGACGTGACGATCCGCTCGACCGACCGCACGCGGCTCCTCAAAGGCAACGTGCTCCATTGAAGCCGGGTCAGGCGACGCGCTCCAGCGCGATCGCGACTCCCTGGCCGACCCCGACGCACATGGTGGCGAGGCCGTAGCGGCCACCGCGCCGGCCGAGCTCTTGCACGATGTCGGTCGCGATGCGGGCACCCGACATGCCGAGCGGGTGGCCGAGCGCGATGCCCCCGCCGTTCGGGTTCACGTGCTCCGCGTCGTCCGGTACCCCGAGCTGCCGCAGCGAGGCGAGAACCTGGGATGCGAACGCCTCGTTCAGCTCGATGAGGTCGAAATCGCCGATGCTGAGGCCGAGCCGTTCGAGCAGCTTCGTCGTCGCGGGCACCGGTCCTATCCCCATGATGCGTGGGGGCACGCCCGCCGAGGCGAGCCCCAGGATGCGGGCGCGGGGCGTCAGCCCGTGCGCCTCGACCGCCTTGGCGGAGGCAAGGATGACCGCGCCCGCGCCGTCGTTGATGCCCGACGCGTTGCCGGCCGTGACCGAACCGCCGGCCCGGATCGGCCTCAGCTTCGCCAGCGTCTCCATCGTGGTGTCGGGGCGCAGGTGCTCGTCCTGGTCCACCCGCGTCGTCTGACCCTTGCGGCCCTGGACCTCGACCGCCACGATCTGCTCCGCGAAGCGCCCGGCCGCCTGGGCGGCGCCGGCCCGCTGCTGCGAGCGCAGCGCGAAGGCGTCCTGGTCGGCGCGCGAGACCTGGAATTCCTCCGCGACGTTCTCGGCCGTGTCCGGCATCGAATCGACCCCGTACTGCGCCTTCATCAAGGGGTTGATGAAGCGCCACCCGATCGTCGTGTCGTGGATCTCGGCCGAGCGCTGGAACGCGCCCTCCGCCTTGCCCATCACGAAGGGCGCGCGCGTCATCGACTCGACCCCGCCCGCGATGCAGAGATCCGCCTCGCCCGACTTGATCGCGCGGGCCGCCGCCCCGATCGCGTCCATCCCGGACGCGCAGAGCCGGTTGACGGTCTGCGCCGGCACGCTCTCCGGCAGACCGGCCAGCAGCGACGCCATGCGGGCGACGTTGCGGTTGTCCTCGCCCGCCTGGTTGGCGCAGCCGAACACGACCTCGTCGAGCGCGCCCGCGATCCCCGGATGGCGACGCAGCAATTCGCGGATCGGCACGGCCGCGAGATCGTCCGCGCGCACCGACGCCAAGGCACCGCCGAAGCGGCCGATCGGGGTCCTGACGGCGTCGCATACGAAAACGTCGTTCATCGTCGATGTCCTCACTCGGCGGCGATCCGGGTCGCCTGACCGGGATTCTTGTAGGCCGCGCCCGGCCAGTGTTTCGGGGCCGCCCGCGCGTATTGCGACGGGCGCTCGACCTCGGCGCCGAGGCGGCGCGCGGCCTCCCAGGGCCAGTGCGGCTCGTCCATGATGGTGCGCGCCAGCGCCACCATGTCGGAGCGGCCGGACGCCACGATCTCTTCCGCATGCTCGGGCGTCACGATGAGCCCGACGCTCCAGACCGGGATTCCCGTGCGGCGCCGGATCTCGTCCGCGAAGGGCACCTGGTAGCCGGGCCCGATCTCGATCTTGGCGTTCATCGCGATCCCGCCCGAGGTGACGTCGACGTAGTCGCAGCCCCGCGCCTTCAACTCCGACGCGAGCGTCGCGGCCTCCGCCACGTCGATGCCGCCCGCGATCCAGTCGGATCCCGTGATCCGCGCGCCGAGCACGATCTCGGCCGGACATACCTCGCGCACGGCCTCGGCGACCTGCAACGGGATCCGCATCCGGTTCTCGAGCGAGCCTCCGTAGCGATCCGTGCGCCGGTTCGAGATCGGCGACAGGAACTGGTGCAGCAGGTAGCCGTGGGCGGCGTGCAGCTCGATGAGCTCGAAGCCGAGGCGGACGGAGCGCTCCGCCGCGCGGCGGAACGCCGTGACGATTCGCTCGAGATCGGCTTGCGTCGCCTCGGCCGGAACGTGCCAGCCCTCCGCGAACGGCACCGCGGAGGCGGAGATCGTGGGCCAGGGGTCCTGGTCCGGGCTCAGCGCCCGCCCACCCGCCCAGGGCACCTGGGATGAGGCCTTGCGGCCGGCATGGGCGAGCTGGATGCCGAGCTTCGCCGAGCCGTAGCGACGGCAGAAGCCGAGCACACGATGGAGCGCGGCCTCGTTCTCGTCGCCGTAGAGGCCGAGGTCGCCATGCGTGATCCGGCCGATCGCCTCGACAGCCGTCGCCTCGACGACGACGAGCGCCGCGCCCGACATCGCGAGATGGCCAACATGCGCGAGATGCCAATCGCCCGCATCGCCGTGCACCGCGCTGTACTGGCACATGGGCGCCACGACGATGCGGTTCGCGAAGGTCTGGCCCGCGAGCGTGATGGGAGAAAAGAGCTGGCTCATCGCAGGATCCGTCTTCAGCGTAGCTGTTCAGCCGGTCACACGCACCGTCCGCCATCGACCTCGAGGACGGACCCAGTCACCAGGCCGGCCTCGTCCGAGCACAGGAAGAGGGCCGCGTCGGCGATGTCCTTCGGGGTCGAGAGCCGGCCGAGCGGGACCGAGGCCCGGAATGCGGCGCGCTTCTCGGGGGTGTCCTCGCCCATGAACGAGACGAGGAGCGGCGTCTCGCCCGCGACCGGCGCGATCGCGTTGACGCGGATCTGGTCCGGCGCGAGTTCGATCGCCATCGATTTCGACAGCAGGTTCACAGCGCCCTTGGAGGCGTTGTACCAGGCGAGGCCTGGCCGCGGGCGGATGCCGGCCGTCGAGCCGATATTGAGGATGACGCCGTGCCCGCGCTCCCGGAAATGCGGCACGACGACCTTCGCGAAGAGGTAGATCGACTTCACGTTGACCGCGAAGACGCGGTCGAACTCGGCCTCGCCGACGTCGAGCATCGGCTGGTTGCGGTGCGTCGTCCCGGCATTGTTGACCAGGATGTCGAGCCCACCCAACGCCGTCACGGCTTCGTGGCCCACTTGGTCGACCTCTGCCCCGTCCGCGACGTTGCAGCGGAACGGGAGCGCGGCAGGTCCCAGCGCCTCGGCGGCGCGGTTGACGGCCTCGGCGTTGATGTCCATCAGCGCGACAATCGCGCCCTCCCGGACGAACGTCTCGGCGATCCCGTAGCCGAAACCCTGGGCGGCGCCGGTCACGATCGCGGTCTTGTTGCGGAGCCTCACACGAATCCTCCCATATGCCACGGTCGAGCGTAGCTGTTTTCTGCCGAGCCCACAGCTTGTGCGATCCGGCCAGCCGTCCGTCAACGGTCGCGGCCCGACCGGGGGGCTGACCTGCCGTGCAGTCCAGGACTGGCACCGATACGGGAGAGTTCGGTCCGGGAACGAACCCTGCCGGGTGTTGGGCGTTCACCTCGCGGAACGCTGAGGAGAACGCCGTGGCTTACGCCGATCCGAACACGATGGGCGCCCTGATCGTCGAGAAGGGCCAGGACTTCGAGAAGGGCCAGGATTTCGGGGAGGGCCAGGTCCTCGAGAGGAGCCAGGACGTCGAGAAGAGCCAGGACGTCGGCGATCTCGGCGCGATGATGCGGAGCGAGCTCGACCTGCACGTCGATCGGGTCTCGAGCGCGGAGGCGGCGCTGGCTCATCTGCGCGAGCGGGGCGGGGCAACGGCCCTGATGGTGGCGGATATCGACCTGTCCGGACAGATGGACGGTCTCGCGCTGGCCCGCAGCGTCTGCGTGCTGTGGCCCTCGATCAGCGTCATCGTCACGTCGAACACACCGCTCGACATGCTGCCCGCCTTGCCCGAACGGGCGGTCTACGTCGCGAAGCCCTGGCGCGCGCTCGACATCGTGTCGGCGGCCGAACGCGCCGCGCGGGCCGACCACAGCGTCCACGCCTTGAGATTCTAGGAGACCCGCCCACCGATCGTGTGCGAATCGTCCGAAACAATCACTTTATTAGCGTTCTTTTAGAACCAATCGACGCAGCCGGTTCGCTTCGCCCCCCCCGCGTTTACCGCTCGTTAGAACTTCAGTGTTCGTATCAAGCCATTGTTAACCAGGAATGCTGATTGCGGCCGCCGCCCGTTCCGGGTCCAAGCGTCCGGCATGGCGCGTTCACGTTCGGCCAGGGGGCAAGTCGTGAGCAGGCAACTGAGCGTTCTTCTACTCGCAAGTGACGGGTTGACCCGGCAAATCACCGCGAACGGTCTCGCGATGTACGGATACGAGGCCTTGTTGGCCCGGGACGGTGCCGAGGCCATGAGGATCCTGGAGGCCGAGCGCCGGGTCGACGTGCTCGTGACGGATGCGGATCTCGGCGGCGAGGTCGGAGGCCTCGCGGTCGCCAAGGCGGCGCGCCTTCTGCATCCCCGCATCGACGTCATCTATACAGGCCGTGCGCCCCACCGCATTCCCGAACCCGCGAAGGTCAAGGGAGCGCCCTGCATCCGCACGCCCTACCAGCCGCAGCAGATCGTCGGGATGATCTCGGAACTGCGCCAGCGCGTACCGGCCGAGGAGCGGCGCGTCGCCTGACGCGACCACCCGACCTTCCGCCCTCGGGACACGTGTCGCGATCGATCACGATTCCCGGCGCGGCGCTTGCCAAAGAGCCCGCGGCGCGCGCACGGTGCGATACGGGTTAGGTTGATCGGCTCTTTGCCTGATCAGGAGGGTCGCCTGACGGGATGGGACACGGTTTCCTGCACGCTCTGACGCGGATCGAGCCGCCAACCGACATCGGAGCGGTGCGGTCGGTCGTCGAGCGTCGATTGGCGGCGTTGGCGCCGGGGCGCCATCGTGTCGATCCGCTCAATGCCGCGATCCGCTACGCGTTACTCGCACCGGGCAAGCGGATCCGCCCCCTTCTCACGATATTGTCCGCCTGGGAGTTCGGTCTGGACGGGCTGTCCGCGATGGACGCCGGTTGCGCGATCGAGATGGTTCACGCCGCATCCCTCATTCTCGACGATCTGCCGTCGATGGACGACGCGAAATATCGGCGCGGTCAGCCGGCCACGCATGTCGCGTTCGGGCAGGATGTCGCCATCCTGGCGGCGATCGGGTTGCTCGGGCGAGCCTTCACCACCTTATCGAGTGCTGTCCAGTTCGATCCGACCACCCGGATCCGGCTCGTCGCCATCCTGGCGCAGGCACTGGGTTCCGACGGGCTCGCGGGGGGGCAATACGAGGATCTGCGGGCGCCCGATCGCGCTCGGTCCGTCGACACGATCCTCGACACGAACCACCTGAAGACCGGGATCCTGTTCGTCGCCGCGGCCGAGATGGCGGGCGTCGTGGCGGGCGCATCCGAGGACAAGATCGACAGGCTGCGATCCTTCGCGACCCATCTGGGCCAAGCCTTCCAGCTCTGGGACGATCTGAGCGACGGCGACGCGGCGGACGAGACCGGAGCGCCGGGGGAAGACGCGGGACGCGTGACGGCGCTCTCCCTTCTCGGGCCCGAGGAGGTCCGAAGGCGGTTGGACGGTCATGTGGCGGAGGGTCTCTCCGGCTTGCGTCCAGATGGCCAACTCGCCATCTACGTCCGGTCGGTGTTCCAGGATCGTGCCCGCCCACCCGCGCTGGTGGACCTGCAACGCGTCCAGGCCTGAGCGTCTTCGAACGTTCAACTCGGGCGGCTATGCGGCGCAGGAGGCGCTCGTCGATGCTCATCAACGCCGCTATCCTGATCTCGACGATCGTCATGATGGAAGCCGTCGCGGCCGGCGTGCATCGCTTCGTGATGCATGGGCCGGGCTGGGGCTGGCATCGGTCGCACCATGAACCACACGACGACCTACTGGAGAAGAACGACCTGTACGCGATCGTCTTCGCCGCGTTGGCGCTCGGCCTCGTGGTGTTCGGATCTCCCGGTTACGGCCCGCTCTACTGGATCGGGCTCGGCATGACGATCTACGGCCTCCTGTATTTCATCGTGCATGATGGGCTGGTGCATCAGCGCTGGCCGTTCCGCTACATCCCGCGAGCCGGTTACCTGAAGCGGCTGGTCCAGGCGCACCGCCTGCATCATGCCGTCGACGGACGAGAAGGCGGCGTGTCGTTCGGCTTCCTCTACGCACCGCCCGTGCGCCATCTGCGCGATACGCTGAAGGCGCGCCGCGAGAGCGGTACGTTGGGCCGAACAGAAACGTCAGCTGAATGAGCGCCGCCATCGCGAGCACGTCCCGGAGCGACACCACGCGGCAGGCCGCGGTCGGCCTGACGCTCGCCGCCGCCATCGTGACGGCTTGGATCGTCTGCCACGTCTACAGCGTGTTCTTCCATCGCTG
>CAHJXE010000072.1 GCA_903644085.1 Hyphomicrobiales bacterium | reverse complement strand
CCGCACCGATCCGGCCGCCAAGGGCAGCCGGGGCATGTCGCTCTTCATCGTCCCGCGCGACACGCCCGGCGTCACGGTGACGAAGCTCGCCAAGCACGGCTGGCTCTGCTCGGACACGGCCGAGATCGGCTTCGACAACGTGAGGGTCCCGGCCGAGAACCTGCTCGGCGAGGAGAACCACGGCTTCTACGCCATCATGGAGGGCTTCGAGAACGAGCGCATCTGCATCGGGGGGATCTGCGCGGGCGAGAGCAGCAAGGCGATCGAGCTGACGACCGCCTACGTGAAGAGCCGCGAGGCGTTCGGCGGCTCGCTTTGGGACCAGCAGGTGGTGCGCCAGAAGCTCGCGTCGCTCGCCGCGCGCGCCGCCGCCGCCCGGGCGCTCGCCTACCAGGCGGCCGAGCTCGCGACCGCCGGGGTGAACGCGGCGCGCGAGGTCTCGATGGTCAAGGCACTCTCGCCGGAGGTGCTGCACGACGTCGTGCACGGCTGCCTCCAGCTCCACGGCGGCACGGGCTACATGCACGGCTCCGCGATCGAGCGCATGGTGCGCGACGCCCGCATCCTGCCGATCGGGGGCGGCGCGACCGAGGTCATGCTGGAAGAAGTCGCCAAGCGCATGTGAGGCGTCCTCGGGTCCATTCTCCCGTCATTGCGAGGGCAGCGAATTCCAGGAGCCTGTGCGAGCCCGCTGGGTTGCTTCGTTCGCTACGCGTCCTCCAATGACGGTGGTGGAAGCCTGCCTCGTTCGGCGGCCTCTCCCCGCTTTTCCGACCGCTCGGCATCCCACGCAGGGTAACGCTGTCCTCTACTTGACCGGCTTGTAGCTCAGCGTCGCGAAATCGGCCTGCATGACCTGGAGCTTCGAGTTCGTGAAGCGCACGTTCGGCCCGAAGCTCATCGGCGCCATGACGCCCGTCTCCAGGTCCTTCGTGGCCTCGATCTCGCGGTTGGTGCAGGCCCAGGTGAGGTCCCGGCCGCACCTCGTCATGGCGGCGATCAGCACGCGGGCGCCCGCGTAGCCCGCCATCGTGTAGCGGTTGATGCTCTTGAACTCCGCCTCGGAGACGAGCCCTTTCGCCTTCTCGAGGAACGCCTGCCCGGCCGGGCTCGCGAAGGGCTCGACGTAATCGACCGCGTAGATGCCGTCGGAGGCCGGACCCATCAGCTTCAGCACCGCCTCGACCCGCCCCGGCCAGAAGATGCCGACGACCGGCTTGATCGCGAGCTTCTCCAACTCCTTCACCATCGCGACGTTCTCGCTGATGATGCCGCCTGCCAGGAACACCTCGACGCCGGCGTCCTTCAGCCGGGCCATCTCGGAGGAGAAGTCCTGCTGCCCGCGCTTGTAACTCGCGCTGTAGACGACGTTCAGCTTCTTCTCCTTGACGACGTCGTCGAACCCGTCCCGCACCGCGACGCCGTAATCGTCGTCCTGCGTGATGAGCCCCCAGGTCTTGCCGGGGTTCTTCTCGGCGAGGAAGCGCACGAGGACCCGGATGCCCTCCTCGTAGGAGGAGCCCACCGCGAAGATGTTCTTGTGCGGAGGCTCGTACATTC
Organism: Hyphomicrobiales bacterium; assembly: GCA_903644085.1. Classification (GTDB taxonomy): domain Bacteria; phylum Pseudomonadota; class Alphaproteobacteria; order Rhizobiales; family Beijerinckiaceae; genus Enterovirga. The sequence goes on along the minus strand of CAHJXE010000072.1, from coordinate 10,720 downwards.
CCTTCACCGGGCCGACGCTCGCGATGGTCGGGATACCGGACTTGTCGAGCACCGGCATCGCGGCCAGCACCTGGCCCGATCCCGACTGGCCGGGGATCGCGAAGACCTTGTCGACGTCGATCAGCTTGCGGGTCGCCTGGATGGTGCGGGCCCCGATATAGCCGTCGTCGTCCATGATGAGGCGGATCTTGCGTCCGTTGACGCCGCCCGCGGCGTTCGCCTCCGCGATCGCCACCTTGACGCCCGTCGTGTGCGCGACGCCCAAGAGCGCCGGCGGACCGGTCAGCGGGATGACGCTGCCGAGCAGGATCTCGGTGTCGGTCACGCCCTGGTCGGCCGCGGCCGCGGGTCCGCCCGCGAAGGCCGCGGCGGCGAGCCCCGCGGCGATCAATGTTCTCAGCATGTCATCCTCCCTGATGAGCCGGTCTCCGGCTTCGTGATTGTAAGCATCGCGTCATCGTGGCCGCGAACCGGTGGCACTTCGCGGAATGATGCGTCAGAACCGCAGCGGCCAGTGCACCCAGAGCCGCCTCACGTCATGCCAGATCCGGACGAGCCCGCCGGGCTCGAAGCGCAGGAACAGGATGATGACGAGCCCGTAGAGCGTACTCTTCAATTCCTGCGCGCCCGTCGAGAACAGGGCCTCCGCCTGCGTGCCGAACAGGCGCAGCAGCGAGCCCGTGACCTCCGGCAGCAGCATGATGAAGATCGTGCCGAGGATCGCGCCCAGGGGCGAGCCGAGACCGCCGACGATCAGGATGGCGAGCGCCTCGATCGACAGGAGGAACGGGAAGCCTTCCACGCTGACGTAGCTGAGATTGATGCCGTAGAGCGCGCCCGCGATGCCCGTCACGAAGGCGCTCGTCACGAAGGCGAGCAGTTTGTAGGCGTTGAGGTTGATGCCCATCGCGCGCGCCGCGATGTCGTTGTCGCGGATCGCCACGAGGGCACGCCCGATGCGGCTGCGGCGCAGGTTCAGCGTGCCGAACAGGGTGAGGATCGCGGCCGCGAGGCACAGGTGGGAGAAGGCGGCGTCCGACGCGAAGCTGAGGCCCAGCATGTCGGGACGCTCGACCGTGATCCCGCGCGCGCCGTTCGTCAGCGGCCCGGCCTGGAGGATCAGGTTGTCGATGATGAACGCGAAGGCGAGCGTCGTGATCGCGAGGTAGAGGCCGCGCAGCCGGAGCGAGGGCGCGCCGACCACGAGGCTGAGCGCGGCCGGAACCACGCCCGCCGCCACGAAGCCCGCGAGCGGGGGCAGCCCCCATCTCGAGACCACGACCGCGTACCCGTAGGCGCCCGAGACCAGGAATCCCACGTGCCCGAGCGAGATCAGCCCGGTATAGCCCGTCAGGATGTTGAGCCCGAGCGCGCCCACGACCGTGATGAGCATGATGGTCATCAGCGACAGCACGTAGGCGTTCACCAGATAGGGCGCGGCCGCGAGCACGACCATCAGGGCCGCGCCCCAGAACCAGACGAGCCGCGAGTCGGTCAGCGCGATGAGTTCGCCGTAGGTCTCCTTGTAGGTGCCGCTGCGCATGGTCAGACCCGTTCGATGTCGCGCTGGCCGAAGAGGCCGAAGGGCCGCACCATGAGGATCACGATGATCATCGCGAAGCCCGCGATCTCCTTCGTGCCCGAGCCCAGGTAGCCGCCCGCGAGGTTTTCCGCGACGCCGATCAGGAGACCCCCAAATCCGGACCCGATGACGGCGTCGAGGCCGCCGAGGATCGTCGCCGGGAAGGATTTGAGCCCGATCTCGTACATGGCCGGCGAGACGTCGTAGGTGATCGCGAAGAAGATGCCGGCGATCCCCGAGATGGCCGCGGACGCCGCCCACGCGACCGCGTGGACGCGGCCCGTGCTGATCCCCATGAGGAGCGCCGTCCTGTCGTCGCCCGCGACCGCCCGCATCGCGATCCCATAGCGGGAATAGCGGAAGAACAGCCAGAACCCGGCGAGCAGCGCGAGGAGCATCACGATGACGGCGATCTGCCCCGTCCTCATCCCGACCGCCCCGACGCGCACGATGTCCCGGCCGACGCCGAGGTTCAGCGCCTGCGGGTAGGCGTCCCAGATGAAGTTGATCGACGAGCGCAGGATCACCGCGAGCGCGATCGTCACCATGACGGTCGAGAAGACCGGCTCGCCCAGCATCGGGCGCATCACCACGCGCTCGATCACGAGCCCCAGCAGCACGGCCGCGACGAGCGCGCCGCCCGTCACCACGAACACGTTGCCGGAGAGCGTGGTGGAGATCGTCCAGGCGATGTAGGCGACGATCATCGCGATCTCGCCCTGCGCGAAGTTCACGAGGCCGGTCGTCTTGTAGATCACCGCGAAGCCGATCGCGATGATGCCGTAGATCGCCCCGATCGCGAGGCCCGACAGGAGGATCTCGGCCAGGAAGCGCATCAGCCCTCCGTCCCGTAGATGATCTCGAGCTCGCGTGAGAACTTCCGGTCGATCATGGCGCGGCGCACCTTCTGGGTTGCGGTCAGTTCGCCGTCGTCGTGGTCGAGCTCCTTCTGGAGGATCACGAAGCGGCGCACGTTCTCCACCCGGGCGAAGCGCCCGTTGGTCTCGTCCACGACACCTTGGACGAGGTCGCGCACCTCCGGCAGCAGGGCGAGCGAGCGGTAGTTCGTGTAGATCAGGTTGCGCTCCTGCGCCCAGCGGCCGACATTGTCGTAGTCGACCTGGATCAGCGCGCCCACGAACTTGCGCGCCTCGCCGACCACGATCGCCTCCTTGACGTAGTCGCTGTCCTTCAGCGCGTTCTCAATCTCGGAGGGCGCGATGTTCTTGCCGCCGGCCGTGATGATGATCGCCTTCTTGCGGTCGACGACCGCGAGCTCGCCGTTGTCCAGGAGCTCGACGATGTCGCCGCTCTTCAGCCAGCCGTCCGGCGTCATCGTGGCGGCGGTGGCGGCCTCGTCGCGCCAATAGCCGCCGAACACGCTCGGCCCCTTGATCAGGATCTCGCCGTCCTCGGCGCGCCGCCACTCCACCCCGCGCACGGGCAGGCCGCAGCCGCCGAGCCGGCGATGGTCGTCGTCCTGGATGAACACGACGCCGCCGGATTCGGTGAGGCCGTAGCCCTGCGAGACGGGCAGCCCGATGATGTCGAAGAAGCGCAGCGTCTCCGCCGAGACGGACGCGCCCGCGCAGAGGCGATGGCGCGTGCGGTCGAGCCCGAGATAGCGTTGCACGTTGCGGAAGAGCGCCCAGTACAGCAGGCCGAACAGGAGCCGGTCCGCCGGCGAGGAGCGCCCGCCGGCGGCCTGCCGCCGGTCGGAGATCGCGCGCCCGGCCGCCAGCATGTGCGCGACGAGCGCCCGGCGGAGACGGCCCGTCTCGCCGAGCCGGAAGGTGAAGTTCTGCTTCAGCTTCTCGTAAATGCGCGGCACGCCGATGAAGAAGGTCGGGGCGATCTCTCGGATGTTGCCCGCCACCGTGTCGATCGACTCGGCGAAGCTGACCTCGCCCGCGAGGACGAGCTGCATCACCATCGAATAGCACCGCTCCGCGAAATGGCAGAGCGGCAGGTAGCACACGGAGCTGAGCGGGTGGTCGGACATGCCGACCGCGTCCGCGTAGGTCATGGCCGACACGATGAGGTTGCGATGCGAGAGCATCGCGCCCTTCGGCGGCCCCGTGGTGCCGGAGGTGTAGACGAGGATGCAGGTATTGTCGGGCTTGCCAGAGTCGATCAGCGCGTCGAGCCTGCGGTCCGCGGTCTCGTCGGCCGCCCGGACGGTCTCGCCCATCGCGCAGAGCGCCTCGAACGCCATCAGGCTCGGGTGATCGTAGCGTGCGAGGCCCTTCATGTCCGTGCAGATGACGGCCTCGACGTCCGGCAGCCCGCCCTCGCGGGCCATCGCGTCGAGGACCTTGTCGGTCTGCTCCTGGTCGCCCGTGAAGACCGCCCGGGTGCCGCAATGGCGCACGATGTATTGCAGCTCGGGCCAGGGATTGGTCGGGTAGATGCCGACCACGACGGCGCCGATCATCTGCGCCCCGAGATCGGCGTAGAACCACTCGGGCGTGTCCTCGCTCGCGACCGCGATCCGGTCGCCCGGCCGGATGCCGAGCGACAGGAGGCCCATCGCGACCTGCCGGGCGCGGCCGTAATAATGCGCCCAATCATAGCGCTGCCAGATCCCGTGCTCCTTCTCGCGCAGAGCGAGCGTGCCGGGCTGGCGCAGCGCCCGATGGCGCAAGAGGCGCGGCAGCGTCGTGTCGCCCGACCTCAGGGCGGACGCGATCTCGGATTCCGACGGGGCCGGGATGGATCGAGACCGGGATGCGCCGGATTCGTGGACCGTGCGCAACGCCTCAACCGCCGACATGGGCGCTCACTCGTGAGGGCTTGACGGTGGTGGGCGCGGGCGCTGCGCCCGGGGGCTCGCCGTGGTTCGTGCCCAGATAGGCCTCCAGCACGGCCGGGTTCGCCTTGACCTCGGACGGCGCGCCTTCCGCGATCTTGCGCCCGAAATTGATCACGTGGACGCGGTCGGAGATGTCCATGACGATGCGCATGTCGTGCTCGATCATCACGATGGTGACGCCGAGCTGGTCGCGGATGTCGAGCACGAAGCGCGCGATGTCCTCCGTCTCCTCCCGGTTCATGCCGGACACCATCTCGTCGAGCAGGAGCAGCTTCGGCTCGCAGGCGAGGGCGCGGCCGAGCTCGACGCGCTTCTGCTGGCCGTAGGAGAGGGTGCCCACCACCGCGTCGCGCACGTGCTCCATCTCCAGGAACTCGATGATCCCCTCGATGCGCCGGCGCGCCGCGATCTCCTCGCGCCGGGCGCGGCCGAGATGGACCACCGCCTCCAGCACGTTCGCGCGCATATGCACGTGATGCCCGGTCAGCATGTTCTCCACGACCGTGCCGTGCCGGAAGAGCGCGAGGTTCTGGAAGGTCCGGCCGATCCCGAGTCGGGCGAAGTGCCAGGGCCGCACGCCCTCGAGCGAGCGCCCCTCGAAGACGAGGCGGCCGGCGGTCGGCGGCAGGACGCCGGAGATCAGGTTGAACAGCGTCGTCTTGCCGGCGCCGTTCGGCCCGATGACGCTGCAGATCTCGCCGTGCCGGACCTCGAGGTCGACGTCCGCGACGGCCTGGAGGCCGCCGAAGCGCTTGGACAGCTTCTCGGCCGACAGGAGGATCGTCACGAGAGCCACCTTTTGCGACGCTTGTAGTGCTTCACGTCGCGCAGGCTCTTCGCGCCCTCCTTCGAGACCCCGAGGTAGAACTCGCGCACGTCCTCGCTGCCCATGAGGTCGGCCGCGGGCCCGTCCAGCACGATGCGGCCGTTCTCCAGGATGTAGCCGTAATCCGCGATGCCGAGCGCGCGGTGCGCGTTCTGCTCCACCAGCAGCACCGTCAGGGCGAACTCGTCGCGCAGGCGCGCGATGACCTCGTAGATCCGGTCGATGACGAGGGGCGCCAGCCCGAGCGAGGGCTCGTCCAGCGCCAGCACGACGGGCTCGCTCATCAGCGCGCGGCCGATCGCGAGCATCTGCTGCTCGCCGCCCGACATGTAGCCGGCGATCTGGCCCCGGCGCTCCGCGAGGCGCGGGAACAGGGAGAAGACCTGGTCGAGCTTGCGCCGTGCGGCGGCCTGGGGCTTCGCGAAGCCGCCCATCTGGAGGTTCTCGTCGACGGTCAGCGCCACGAAGACCCGCCGCCCTTCCGGTACCTGCACGATGCCGCGGCGCACGAGCTCGTCCGGGGACAGGCGGTGCACCTCCTCGCCGCGGAAGAGGACCGACCCGTTCTCCAGGACGCCCTCCTCCGTGTAGAGGAGGCCGGACATCGCCTTGAGCAGCGTCGACTTGCCGGCCCCGTTGGAGCCGAGCAGCGCCACGACGCCCCGCTCGGGCACGGCGAGGCTCACGTCCCGCACGGCCTCGATCGCGTTGTCGTAGACGACGCGCATGTTGCGGAATTCGAGCACGGGCTCGGACGGAGGAGCCATGAGGGCCGCGCGAGGCTCGGCGGCCGGCGCGAGGGCGGGACCGATCGCCGTCACGAGGCGACGCGTTCCGGCGGGACGGCCCATGCGGGGGCCGCTCGCCCGGCCAGGATCGTGTCGGTGACGAGCTTCGCGCTCTCGGCGCAGGCCTGCGTGCCGCCGTTGCCGTAAACCTTGACCGCGTCGCCGACGCACCAGAGCCCGTCGATGCCGGTCTCGCGCGGCAGGTCGTAGCCCGCGCAGCTGCGCTGGGCCGGCCAATCGTCGCGCATCACGCGCGTGGAGAGGATGCGGGCCTTCGCGTCGAAGCCGGGGAACTGATCGCGCAGGTCCTGCATCGAGAGCTCGATCTCGCTCTCGGCATCGAAGTCGCCCAAAGCGGGCTTCGGCACCGCGTACGCGACGTAGAGGTTCCAGCCGGGCGGGGCGAGCTCGGGGCAGGTCGCCGTCAGGTTCGCCATGTTGCACAGGCGCCGGGTCCGGCCGAAGGTCACGATCCCCGGATGCTCCAGGATCGGCTCGCGGCTCGCGATGTTGATGACGATGTTCGCGGCCGGCCGCAGCCGGTCTCGGACCTGGTCGACATAGTCCTGCGGGAACGCCGCCGCGCCGCCGAGCTCGACGGTCCGCTTCGGGCCCGCGTTGCTGACCACGATGTCGCTCGCGATGAAAAGCCGTTCGCCGTCCCGCTCGACCTCGACGCCGGCGACCCGGCCGCCCTCGTGGCGGATCGCCACGACGCGGGCCGAGGTCCAGACCTCGCCGTTGCGGCGGATCGCGCAGGCGAGGCTCTCCCACACGCCGAGCGTGCCCTGCGGGCAGAAGCCGAAGCGCTTGAAGGCGCCCTTGGAGGTGAAGTACGTGAGAAAGGCGCGGGCCGGCAGCTCGTCGGCGTTGCAGGCGAAGATCGCCGCGCAGAGATTGCGGAAGAGCGCGTGGACCGTCTCGTTCTTCGTGTAGGTGGCGAGCCAGTCGGCCGTCGATTGCCGGCCGTCCGGCAGGTTGCCGGCGCGGGCCTCGGCCAGCTTGTCCAGGACCTTGGCGGCGCTCTTGGTGATCTGCCCGAGCAGCAGGCCCCAGCCGCCGCGGCCGACATCCACGATCTTGCCGTCGAGGTGGAAGGAGGCGGCCGGCTTCGGCTCGCGGATGTCGAGCGACGCGCCGACGAGCCGGAACGTCTCCTCGAAGACCCCGCCGAGCTCGATCGCGATCGCCCCGATATTGACCCGGAAGCCGTCGATCTCCTCCGTGGTGGCCCGTCCGCCGACCCGGGGATTCTCGTCCACGACGATCGTGCGCAGCCCCGCATGGGCGAGCCGCGCCGCGGCGCACAGGCCGCCCGCCCCCGCACCGATCACCACCGCGTCAGCCGTCAGATCCTCGGCCATGCCGTTCCTCCCGAGAGGCGCTTCGTCGGCGCCTTGGTCGGCACCTTGTCGTCGTTCTAACGAGCACGAGCTTATGATAAGCCGGTCGGCCGTTCAAACAATTTTCTTCGAGGGCCGGTCGATTCCGAATTGAACTTTATCTCTAGGCGAGGATGACCGTCGCCCTTATGGATCGAGATGACCCGTCCGTCCTCCTCGGAGGGTGGGACGGTATCGGGGGCGGTCATGGCGCGGACGCGCTCGGAAAACTACGACGAGATCAAGCGCGGCATCCTGTCGAAGGCCGCCTCCCTCTACTCCGCCCACGGCTATATGCGAAGCTCCATCGCCGACCTGGCGGATGCTTGCCAGTTGTCGCGCGGCGCGCTGTACCATTACTTCAACTCCAAGGAGGCGATCCTGTACGCACTCCTGGACGCCCACCTGCGCGAGATGCTGGGGCGGATCGAGGACGCGAAGGCGGGCAACCCGGGCGATGCGCGCGAACAGTTGAGGATGGTGGTGGCGGCGATCGTCACGCTGAACGCGGCCTCGCCGAACGAGCAACGCGTTCTCCTGAACGACATGACGTTCCTGGGCGACACGGAACAGGCCGCGCTCAGCCAGATGGAGCGCGAGATCGTCGGGACGATGGCCGACCTTCTGCTTCCGCTCGACCAGGAGCGCAAGATCAACCGCCGCACGAAGAACGTCTACACGATGATGATGTTCGGGATCATCAACTACACCTACACGTGGTACGACCCGAACGGCTCGATCACGCCGGACGAGTTCGCCGGCATGGCGGTGGACCTCTTCCTCGGCGGGTTCACCGCCAAGGTCGAGACCAGTCCCCAGATCAGGCGCGTGCGCCGTTCCGGCTGACGGCGGCGGTCCGCACCCTCCGGTCCGCGCCAAGACGCTTCACGAACCCGTTCCGGCATGATAACCAGAACGGACGTTCGGTTTATTCAAGTCGTCCGGACCGGGGAGGATCGTCATGGACGGGTTATCGCGTGCTCACTCCAGCCTGGGGGGGCGGATCCAGCCGGACCGCGTGCACGGCTCGCTCTACACCGACCCCGACCTCTTCGAGTGGGAGATGGAGAACATCTGGCACCGCGTGTGGGTCTATGTCGGGCACGAGAGCGAGGTCGCGAAGCCGAACGACTTCATCGTGAAGACGATCGGCCGCCAGCCCGTGATCATGACGCGCGACCGCGACGGCAAGGTCCACCTCCTGCTGAACCGCTGCACCCATCGCGGCAACCAGGTGTGCAGCGCCGACAAGGGCAACTCGCGCTCCTTCACCTGCCCCTATCATTCCTGGACCTTCGCGAACGATGGCCGCCTGATGGGCTACGCCTTCGCGGACGGGTATGAGGGGAAGGACAAGTCGCAGCTGGGCCTCGGGCGCGTGCCGCGCGTCGCGACCCACAAAGGCTTCGTGTTCGGCTCCTTCGCGGAGGAGGGGCCGACGCTGGAAGAGCATCTCGGCGGCGCGATCGAGACGATCGACCGGCTGGTCCGGACGTCGCCGGAGGGCGAGGTCGAGATCACCGCGGGCTTCCTCAAGCATCGCACCAAGGCGAACTGGAAGTTCGTGCTGGAGAACGAGTGCGACGGCTACCACCCGGCCTTCGTGCACCAGTCGATCTTCAACGTGGCGGAGAGCGGTATCGGGTCGCTCTACGGGGCCGAGTCGACGGCCGTCACGCGCGATTACGGCAACGGGCACACGGAGGTGGACCTGCGGCCCGAGTTCCGCCGCATCGGCCAGCCCCTCGGCTGGTTCGGCACGAACCCGGCGCGCCTGCCGGACTACGTGTCGAAGATGCGCGCCGCCTACGGGGAGGAGAAAGCGAACGAGATCATGATCGACGGCACGCCGCACGTCATGATCTTCCCGAACCTGTTCATCGCGGAGATCCAGATCTTCGTCATCCAGCCGATCGCGGTGGACGAGGTCGTGCAGCACTCGACCGCGCTGCAGTTCAAGGGCGCGCCCGACCTCAACCGGCGCATGCGCCAGCAGACGATGGGCTCGGTCGGCCCCGCGGGGCTGCTGCTCGCGGACGACACGGAGATGTACGAGCGCAACCAGCGCGGCATCGCGGTGCGCCGGCCCGAATGGGTGTTCCTCGGCCGGGGCACGCACCGGGAGCGCCGCGACGCGGACGGGTTCCGGATCGGCCACTCGACGGACGAGGTCCCGTCGCGCGGCATCTGGCGGCACTACCAGGGCCTGATGGAGGCCGCCCCGTGAGCGTGCCGAGCGATCGCGCGGCGCTCATGTGGGACGTGCAGCAATTCGTCTTCCGCGAGGCGCGCCTCCAGGACGACCACGAATACGCCGCCTGGGACGAGCTCTGGACCGACGACGGCGTCTACTGGATCCCCGCGAACACCGCCGACGGCACCGAGGTCGATCCCGAACGCGAGATGTCGATCCTCTACGACAACCGCTCCCGCATCCGCCTGCGGGTGAAGCAGCTCCTCACCGGGCGCCGTCACACGCAGGAGCCGAAATCCCAGCTCCGCCGCATCATCGGCAATATCGAGATCTTGTCGGTGGACGAGCCGGACGTGCGGGTCGGGGCGAACAGCATCATCTTCGAATCGAGCATACGGGACGACACGACCTGGGCGGCGCGCAACGAGTACGTGCTGCGCTACGGGGAGGACGGCCTGCGCATGGCCTACAAGAAGGTCACGCTCGCGAACAACAACAGAGCGATCTTCACGCTCTCCTTTCTGGTCTGACGGAGGCCCCGAATGGACCACGAGGACGGCGCCGGCGAACCGGTCCTGTACGCGTTCGATGACGGCTTGGCGCACATCCGGCTGAACCGCCCGGGTTCCGCGAACGGGATGACGACCGAGCTCCTGCGGGCGCTCTGCGACGCGATCATGCGCTGCCACGGCGAGCCCGGCCTGCGGGCGGTGCTCCTCACGGGCGAAGGTGCGAACTTCTGCGCGGGCGGCGACGTGCGCACCTTCGCGTCGATGGGCGAGCGGCTGCCCGACTACATCCGGCCCGCCACCGCCTACCTCCAGAGCGCGGTCTCGAGCCTCGTCCACCTCGACGCGCCCGTCATCGTGGCGGTCCAGGGTTACGCGGCCGGCGGGGGCGGGTTCGGGCTCGTCTGCGCGGCCGACCTCGTGATCGCGGCGCAGTCGGCCAAGTTCCTGCCCGGCGCGACGCGGGTCGGGATGGCGCCCGATGCCGGGGTGACGATGACCCTGCCGCGCCTTGTCGGCTTCCGCCGCGCGACCGAGATCCTGATGACCAACCCGACGCTCTCCGCCGAGGAGGCGCTCGCGCTGGGGCTGATCAACCGCGTCGTGCCCGACGGCGAACTCGCCGAG
>CAHJXE010000071.1 GCA_903644085.1 Hyphomicrobiales bacterium | reverse complement strand
CTTCCGCCAGCGCTTCAACGGGTGCCCCATCCACGAGCCTGGCGCACTCACCTGAGGAGATCGAGCCATGCGGAGATCGCAAGGCCGTACCGTTGGGCGCCGCTCGTGTCGTGGTGGATCTCGACGAACTCGTATGCGGCGGTACGAGATCGCTTGTCTGGGTGGGCGGCAATCGAGGCGGCCAGACGTTCATCAGGAGTACCGGGTTGAAGCGAGAGCCGTAACATGACGATCGTCGACAGATTTCTTGAGATGGTTCGGCCCGAACCGGGCACGCGTGTGACGACGCCGTTGCTCGACGTCGAGCTGTTCGACGACGGCCCGCCAGATGCGCCGGTCGCCCTCTTGCTGCACGGCTGGCCCGACGATCCCTCGACATGGGCGAAGGTCTCGCGGACGCTCAACGCCGCAGGGCTGCGGACCATCAGGCCGTACCTGCGCGGTTTCGGGGGCACGCGCTTGCGAGACGACGCGACGCCGCGGACCGGCAATTCCGGCATCCTGGCGCATGACGCCGCCGACCTCATGGAGGCGCTCGGGGTCGGGCGCTTCTTCGTGGCCGGGCACGACTGGGGCTCGAACGCCGCGGAGGCGATGGCGGTCGGTTGGCCGGACCGGGTGGCGCGCATCGCCATGCTATCGACGCCATCGCGGCTCGGAGGTGCGCCCACCCCGCCGTTCCGGCAATGTCAGCGCCAGTGGTACCACTGGTTCCAGGCGACGGCGCGCGGCGCCAAAGCCGTGCACGACGACCCGAAGGGGTTCTCCCGCATCATGTGGGACAACTGGAGCCCGCCCGGCTGGTACGACGAGGCGACGTTCGAAGCCGTCGCCCGGTCCTGGGACAATCCGGATTGGGCGGACGTCACGGTCCACTCCTACCGGGCGCGCTGGGACGAGGCCCCGCCCGACCCACGCTCGGCGGCCCTGGAAGCGAAGATCGCGCATACGCAACAGATCGCCACGCCGACGATCTACATCAGCGGCGCCCGAGACGGCGTGAACCCGCCCGAGGCGGCCGAGAGCGTCCCGTCGAAGTTCTCCGGCCCGTTCGAAGCCGTCCTGCTGGACGGCGTGGGTCATTTCCCGACCCGCGAGGCGCCCGACGCGGTCGCGGCAGCCCTCATCAAGCACTTCGGGCGGAGATGAGCAGCCCGTCCGCGCGAGCCTTCCGACAACTCCGTTCATCCGGTTCGCGATTCGCGCCGTCTCGACATGACGAGAACGGGAGGCAGCGGTGCAAGCTCCGAGAGCTTCGGTGACGGGCCGCTCGAACAGGATCGAGTCCGCATAGGCGGGCGAGACACGGGACGGGTCGGGCCAAGTCGTGCTGCACTGCCGCTATCAGCCTCGCTCCTTCATATCGAACGGGCGCTTCGTGTCGCCGGCGATGGTGCAGGCCGCGTGGATGAGGGCGAGGTGGCTGAGCGCCTGTGGCGTGTTCCCGAGATGGTCGCCGGTCGCCGGGTCGGCCATCTCGCTCATGGTCCCGGTGCCGGTCGCGATCCCGTCCAGCGTCTCCATCAGGATCCGGGCGGCCTCTTCCGTCCGGCCGAGCGTCGCGAGCGCCTCAGCGAGCCAGAACGAGCAGGCCAGGAACACGCCCTCCTCCCCCTCCGCGCCGGAGTAGCGGTACAGGAAAGGCCCGCGGCCGAGCTCGGACCGGATCGCGTCCAGGGTCGCGGACAGACGCTCGCGGGAATCGAAGCCGAACCGGATCGCCAGGATCATCGAGGCGTCCAGCCGCTCGGTGCCGGGATAGAACGTGTAGGCGCCCCGCGCCTGCGACCAGCAATGCTCCTCGACCCATCGGGCGATCCGGTCGCGCTCCCGCGTCCAGCGCGGCGCGCACGTCGTCGGCAGGTGGCCGGCCTCGGCCAGCTCCACTGCCCGGGCCAGCGCCTGCCAGGCGCTGACCTTCGACATCGTGTAGTGCTGGGGCTCCTCCAGCTCCCACATGCCGGAATCCTTGCGCTGCCAATGGTCGCAGCAGGCGTCGGCGAGGCCGGCCAGCGTCGTCCCGCTCTGCCCGTCGAGGATGTTGCCCCGCCCGACGAACAGGGCTGCCGTCTCGAAGATGTCGCCGTAGATGCCGTGCTGATGCTGCCGGGCGGCGGCGTTGCCGATCCGGACCGGACGCGAGCCGCGATAGCCGGGCAGGCCCTCGACCTCCTCGTCCTCCGGCGCCGTTCCACCCCGGAGCCGGTAGACGACGCGCGGCCCGTGCTCGCGCAGCCGGTCCATCAGCCAAGCGAAGTCGGCCTTGCTCTCCGGCAGGGCGCCGATCCGCAGGAACGCGTTCACGGCATAGGCTGCGTCCCGCACCCAGGCATAGCGGTAATCGTAGGTCTTGCGGCCGCCGACCCGCTCCGGCAGCGACGTGGTGGCGGCAGCCGCGATAGCGCCGCTCGGGGAGTAGAGCAGCAGCTTCAGTGTCAGCGCGCTGCGCAGGACTTCCGCCCGATGTGGACCCTCGTAGCGCAGGTCGGCCGCCCACCGCCGCCACGCCTCGTCGCTCCGGTCGATGCGAGCATCGATGTCGGCGATGTCCGGCACGCCGAGCGGCTCGTTCTGCCCGGCCAGGATGGCGAGGGTGGCGCGCTCGCCCGCCGCCACCGTGACGGTCGCGACGAAGCTTCGGTCTTCCTCGGCCAAAACCTGCACATTCGCGGAGTAGCGCAGCATTCCGAGCACCGGTCCGACATGAAAGACGCAGCCGTTCGGGTTGGGTTGCAGCCAGGGCGAGACGGTCTCGCCCTGGCTGCCGAACACCGCGCTGACCCGGAACGCCATCGTGCCCGACAGCCCCTCGATCCGGCGGGCCAGCTCGCACCAGGGTAGCCGCCCGGCGAAGCTGCTGTTCAGCGATTCCGTCAGCCTCGCCCGCGCGCTCCCGGCCGAGAACACGCTCTCGAGCACGTTGCTGTCCTCGCGGTACCGGCGCTCGACCGTGAACTCACCCTCCGGGCGGATCTGGAAGAAGCCGCCCCGCTCGGGATCGACGAGGCGGTCGAACAGGGGCGGCGAATCCATCTCCGGCACGCACCACCAGGCGAGCATGCCGTCCGAGGCGACGAGCGCCACGGACCGGCCGTCGCCCAGGGCCGCGTAATCCTGGATCGGCCGGTCGGCGCCCGCGGGCCTGGCGATCTCGTTGTTGGCTACTGCATCCTGGCTCATCCGCGCTGGTTTCCCGATCCAGCGCCGTAGCGCAATCAATTATTCCGGCGTGGGGCGATGTCGCACGGGGTCGAGACCGCCGAGGCGGGCCGGGCGCTTTGGCGCCCGCAATCATCATCGGACGACGAGCCGAGAGACGTGAGCACGCTGTCGACGCTCGGCCAGACGTCGGGCACGAGGTGCGCTACGGGATCGATCCGACGTGCTGCGGGCTCATCGGCATGGAGCCGACGACGCACCGCTGTGCGTCGTCCTGGCCGGACGATGAAGGTGTGTGGGAGCGCGGCTGAAGCGATCGCGGCGGTTCGGCCATCCGCTGCTGCACATCCTGCTGCGGCGCGAGGGCGTCACCCTCGATCACAAGAAGCGCTTCTACCTATATCGGGAGCTGACGGTGAGACGACGCGGCAGCTGCAAGCGGGCTCTCGGCACGCGAGCGCCGATGACGCTCCCGCAGAGACCCGAGCAGCGCTGAAGCTTCGACTTGGTGTCGGATAAGCGGCCTGCCCGCGCCGCACGATCACGTTGCCGAGGACGGCTCGAACAAAGTCTGTCGACGTCAATTCGGTAGAGGTCGCCCGATCAGGGTGTGAACGATGAAAAGGAAACGTGAGATGAAGGATGCGAGAGTCGCGCTGGAGGTCTACCTGACAGGCCTACGCAACCAGCACGCCGTCGAGACACAGGTGATCGGGACCGTCCAGAACGAGTTGGCCCGCATGGAACCATATCCGGAGCTCTACGCGAAGATGCGAGCGGAGAAGGAGCGGTCGACGACCCAGGCCGCCCGGCTCGATGATCTGCTTGCCAAGCACGGTACCGGCAAGTCGCTCGCCAAGGAAATGGTGACGGGCGCGGTCGCCACCGTAGCAGGATTTGCTCATTCCGGAGCGGACGACGAGGTCCTGAAGAATGTCCTGGCGGCGATCGGCCTCAAGGCCTACGAGATCGGCTCCTACAAGATGCTGATCGCTCTCGCCGACGCGGCGGGCGCGCCCGAGGACAAGTCGTTGCTGGAGCAGTCGATGAAGGAAGAGCAGGAGATGGGCGACTGGCTCGGGGAACACTTGCCCATGCTCGTGCACGCCTACCTCGGACAGCGATCCGCTTGATTTCCATGGTCTCATCTGCCTGCCTGGACCTGAGGACCGATCGCTAACGCGTCGACGCACTCGGGAGCGAGAGACGTGGGATGGCTCCCCTGGCGGGCGTGATGCCCTGCTCAGCGGCGATCTGACCGTCGTCGTGTCAGGATCGTATCTACGATCGTCCCGATGAGATTGGCAGAGACCAGCCCCGCCCATCTCTGGGCGGGGCTGGTCTTCACCTATCCGGGTCTCGGTCGGCTCCTCATCCAGGCGATCGGCACGCGCGATCGTCCCCTGATTCATCTGAGCCATGGCCCAGACCGGCATGCCTCATGCCGCTCGTGATCCACGGACGGCGTCACGGCGTCAGAAGGTGTCGACCAGCTGGACGACGTGACGGTACTTGCCGTCGTCCCGTCTGGGCGTCAGCATCTGCACGAGTTCCGCCAGCACCGCACCGCCGTCCGACGGCTCCGTCAGGAAGAACTTGCCGACGCGACGCGAGAGCCCGGCCGCTCCTGCGTCGTCCAGTGCTCCGCAATCCGTCACCGTCATGTACACGACCCGGCGGCGCGCCTCGACCGGCTGCCCCGGCCCGGCGTAGCAGCGCGGCACGGGGCTCTCCCGCAGGCCGTTGTAATTCGCCAGGAGGGGGCCGCCGGTCGGCATCGTGTCGGCCGCCGCGAGGCCGCCGCGGGTCGCCACAGGGTTCGTCTCCGTCGCGTCGTCGAGCCCGAGCTCGCGCAGGTACAGCTCGTAACGCGTCGCCGAGGCGCGCAGTTGCTGCTGGAAGAGCGGCGACTTGTTGGCGTGGTTCCAGAACAGGTACTCGTCGACCGCCGTCACGGCGGCGGGCGCCCCCGAGCCGCCGAACGCACCGGCCGTGCGCCAGTCGCCGGTCCCGGCATCCCATTGCGACGAACGGCCGAGAGCGAGATACGCCGAGTCGCGCGGCATCGGGTAGGGCGGCTTCAGCGATCCGCCTTCGGGCGGCGACGTGCAGGTCTCGAGGCGCCGTCCCTGGATGATGTTCGGCGCGGGCGGGTAGACCGCGAGGTCGGGCGCAATCGGTCCCTGCCGGTTGTAGTAGCGATCGAACCGGGTGTTCAGCGCGTCGTCGAACTCGGACGGCGTCACGTTGCGCCGCGGCGCGATCCCGCGGGTGTAGCAGAAGGCGGGCGCGTTGGACGCGAGGAGCCTGACGCTGCGCCGGCCTCCGCGATCGTCCGAGGGATCGAGGAGTGCGAGCGAGCCGTTCGCGTAGGCGGGTCCCAGCCGGAACAGGTACTGCCGCCCGGGCCGGGACGAGGCCACGAACGCGTCCGGGTCGGCCTGGCAGACCGCCAGCGGGGTCACGTCACAGGCGTAATACTCGGAATGTGCGACGGCCCGACGCCGAACGGGCATGACGGTCGCACCGACGAGTTCGAGGAAGCTCGCGGCGATCGAGCGGACGCCCGTCGTCACCTCCACGTAGGCTGCGCCCGCGCCCTCGACGTCCGCGAGCGTGAAGGTCGGGCTGTCGCGCAGGTCCGACAGGGTCGCGCCGAAGCGGAACGACAGGGAGGTCCGGCCTGCCCCGTCGGCCGAGGCCGCGTCGTTCGCGAGCGCGTTCGCGGCGTCACGCGCGTTGGGGATCGCGTCCGGGGAGCGGTCGAGCTGGTTCGCGGCCGCGAGCGCGGCCGAGTCCGCGATCCCCGCGAGTTCCGTGTCGAGGGTCATCAGCCGCACACCCTCGATCGCGAGGCCGACGAGACCGAGCAAGGCCGGGAGCGCGACCGCCAGGAACACGAGCACGAAGCCGCGCTCGTCGCGATGCCAGCGCCGGACGATCTTGCGCATGCTCAAGGGGTCGCGAGGTCTTCGCCGGGCAGCGTCGCGGAGGCGCGCAACGGAAGCGTGGCGCCGAACAGGTCGCCGAGGAAGGCGGTTCGGTAGCTGAGGCCCACGAGCCGCACCGTCACGTCCGCCGGGACCGGCACGGGCCGGCCCACATAGCCGCCATCGTTCGTCGCGTAGACGATCTCGACGTTCTCCGGCGCGAGCGCAGGCATGACGGCCCGCATCGACCGCAGAATCGGCGCGAAGCGCGGGGCCGAGAACGAGAAACGGCAGGCCGTGCCCTCGCAGCGGCACGCGCCCAGCCCCGGGCAGGTGACACGGAACGTCGGGCAGAGAGCGCCGCCCGTCGCGGCGTCCCGGCAGGGCGCGCCCGGCGGCAGGCCGTCCCAGTAGCCGGCGCTCTCGGCCGGGTTCAGGCCAGGGCCGGACGCGGCGGCGTCGGACACGATCGCCCGGCGGACGCCGAGTTGCACGGCCTCGTTCGCGATCCCGACCTGCCACGAATAGAGGCAGATCTCCACGAGCCCGAACACGAGGACGAGGAGAACGGGGAGCACCAGAGCCGCCTCGACGAGCGCCGCGCCCCGCTCGTCGTGGAGCAAGCTACGGCGCAAGCCGGGGCTCCTGGTGCGAGACCGAGAGCGTCCACCCGGCCGGCAGGCCGACGCCGCCGAAGATGGCGGCCCCGACCTCCACGTTCGCCGCGAGAACGACCGTGCCGGCCGGCGAGGCAGGGCTCGGGGCGACCCGGATCGACGAGGCCGGAAGGCCCGTGCGTCCGGCGATCTCCTCCGCCGCCGTCTCGATCGCCCGGGAAGCCGCGGCCGAGCAGGCCGGACGGCAATCGGGATCCGGCAGGCGCGCGAGGGCGCGCGCGCCACCCTGCACCGCGCTCTGCATCACGAGGTAGACGAGCGCCGCCCGGCCGATCTCGAAGGCGCCCGCGACCAGGAGCAGCAGGATCGGCAGCGCGACCGCGAATTCGAGGATCGCCGCGCCGGACCGGGCACGCGCGAAGGCCGAGAGGATGGCCGGACGGCGCATGTCAGGGCTGGAGCGCGCCCATGACGCGCAGCACCGCGGGGGCCAGCACCACGATGAGCACGACCGGGAAGATGCAGATGCCGAGCGGCAGGGTGAGCTTCGGGGGCAGCGAGGCCGCTTTCTCTTCCGCGCGCGACATGCGTTTCTCGCGCATCTCGTCGGAGAAGGTCGTGAGAGCGAGCGCGACGTCGGTTCCGAGTTCGAGCGTCTGCTGGAGCAGCCCCGCGAAGGAGCGTGCCTCGCGCAGGCCGAGCCGGTCCGCGCAGTCGCGCAGAGCCTCGGAGGTCGAGCGGCCGGCTCGCATCTCGCCCGCCATCAGGTCGAAATTGGCCCGGAGCTCCGCGTCGTCCGGGCCGAGCTCGCGGGCCGCCCGGTCGAGCGCGGCCTCCAGGCTCAAGCCCGCATTCACGCACACGACGAGCATGTCGAGCAGGTCCGGGAAGGTGACGCGGTACTTGTCCTGGAGGAGGCGCTCGCGCCGGCTGAGATAGGCGCGCGGCAGGTAATAGGCGACGATGAGGAGGATCAGCGCGACGGCGGCCTTCTCGGTCGCGCCCGGCAAGGCGAGCGTCGAGACGACCGCAAGGTAGCCGACCGCCGGCAGGAGCACGAGCAGCGCGAGGCGTGCGAGCGTGAAGATCACCACGCCGTCCGGGCTGAAGAAACCGGCTCGGATGAGGCCGCGACGCAGGTCGCGCTGCGCCTTCGCGTCGAGACCCAGACGAGCCGGGTCGATCTCGAACGTCCGAGATCCGCGAGCCTCGTCGTCGAGCGCCGCACCCGAGCCGGCGATCGACACAGCGCCGAAGCGTCGGCGGACCCGCCCGCGATGCGCGACGACGCTCCCCAACGTCACGACGGCGAGCGCGACGGAGCCGAAGATCAGCACGCTGACGAGGACGAGGGTCGTGCCGACGGTCATTGCCACGTCAGATCCGGAAATTGACGAGGCGGAAGATGACGAGGTTGCCGACCACCAGCAGTCCCAGGCTCGCCAGCAGGATCTTGCTCGACACGGGACTCGCCCAGAACTCGGCGTAGTAGGATGCGCTGACGACGTTGATGACGCCGAACAGGATGATCGGCATGGCGCTCAGCGCGTAGCCGCTGAAGCGGCCCTCGGCGGTGAGCGCACGCACCCGCCGCGTCAGCCGGAAACGCTCGCGCAGCATGCGGGCGAGCCGTGACAGGATCTCGCCGAGGTTGCCGCCCGTCTGGCTCGCGATGGAGGTCGAGGCCACGAAGAAGCGCAGCTCCGGATAGCCGACGCGGGCGTAGAGGTTCTCCAGAGCCTCGGTCAGGCTGCGGCCGTAATTCACTTCGTCGACCACGAGGGCGAATTCGGGCCCGGCCGGCTCCGGCGTATCGCGCGCGACGAGGGCCAGCGACACGGGCAGGGGATGGCCCGCGCGGAGGCTACGGACGATGACGTCGATCACCTCGGGCAGTTGCTCGCCGAACCGCGCGAGGCGGCGCGCGCGCTTGATCCTGACATAGAGCGTGAGACACAGGCCGGAGACGAGCGCGCCCGCGCCGAGGCTTGCCCCGACCCCGCGCAGCGGCAGGGCGACCGCGAGCAGGCACGCGATGACGAAGAACGCGACGGCGAACGTCGGGAGCGTGAAACGCGTGCCCGACTGCACGATGAGGCGTTCCAGCCGGGTGACGAGCGAGGAACGTCCGAGCCGCGAGACGCGGCGGCGCAGGCTGTCCGGATCGTCGGTCGCCGCGATGTCGGGTCGCAGTCCCGCGAAGCGCCGCCCGGCGCTTCGGCGTTCGTCGAGAACACCCGCGAGGCCGCGTTGCGCGAGGAGCGCCGCGACGCCTGCGACGATGAAGATCAGCGCGAATACAATCCAGGGCTGTGTCATGCGACGACTTAGAGGGGACCGCTCGGATCGAAGGTCTGAAGCGGAACCTCGATCCCCTGCGACTTCAGCTCCTGGAGGAAGCGCGGCCGCACGCCTGTCGCCCGGAAGGAGCCGATGACCTGCTGGCGCTCGTCGATCCCCTCGCGCACGTAGCGGAAGATCTCCTGCATCTGGATCACGTCGCCCTCCATGCCGGTTACCTCCGCGACGCTGACGACGCGGCGCCGGCCGTCTCCGAGCCGCTGCAGCTGGATCACGAGCTGGATGCCGGACGCGATCTGGCCGCGGATCGAGGTCGTTGACATGGAGGCCGCCGCCATCCCGATCATCTGCTCGATGCGCGAGAGCGCATCGCGCGGCGTGTTGGCGTGGATCGTGGTCATCGATCCCTCGTGGCCGGTATTCATGGCCTGGAGCATGTCGAACGCCTCCTCGCCGCGGCACTCGCCGAGGATGATCCGGTCCGGCCGCATCCGGAGCGCGTTCTTGAGGAGCTCGCGCTGTCGGATCTCGCCCCGTCCCTCGACGCTGGGTGGGCGGGTCTCGAGACGCGCGACGTGGGGTTGCTGCAATTGCAGCTCGGCCGCGTCCTCGATGGTGATGAGCCGCTCGCGCATCGAGATATAGGAGGAGAGCGCGTTCAACATCGTGGTCTTGCCGGAGCCGGTGCCGCCCGAGACCACGAGCGAGATCTTGCCCCGCACCGCGGCCTTCAGCACGTCCGCCATCTGCGGCCTGATCGCGCCGAGTTCGACGAGGCGCTCCATCGAGATCGGGCGCTTGGCGAACTTACGGATCGAAACCAGCGGCCCGTCGACCGCGATGGGCCGGATCGCCACGTTGACGCGCGACCCGTCCGGCAGGCGCGCATCCACCATGGGCGAGGATTCATCGATCCGCCGTCCGACGGCCGCCACCATCTTGCCGATGATCCGCAACAGGTGGGCCTCGTCCTTGAACCGGACAGGGGTCTCCTCGAGCTGCCCGTCGCGCTCCACGAAGACCGAGCTGTGCGCGTTAATGAGGATGTCGCTGACGGTCGGGTCCTTGAGCAGCGGCTCGATGGGCCCGAGACCGATCATCTCGTCCAGGACCTCGTCCGCGAAGCTGTCGAGCTCCTTTCCGTTGAGCGCCAAGCGCTCGCGCAACGCGTACTCGCCGACGAACCGCTTCACCTGCCGGGCAAGATCCTCGGGCGAGATCTTGTCCATCAGCGCGAGGTTGAACTCGTCGATGATCTGTCCGTGCAGCTTCACCTTGACGTCGATGAGCTCGCGCCGTGCACGCGCCGCCGCATCGGGCCGCTGCGTCGCCGGTGGCATCGTCTGGACGGGCAACGGCTGGCGCGCGGGTTCGCTGGCCGGCTCGGGCGAGGGTGGTGACGCGGGCCGGAGCGCCGGTTGACCCGCAGGCTTCGGCAGATTGGCGCGCCAGCGTTCGGACAGGGCGGAACTCACGATCGTGCCCGTCGCATGAGGCGTCTCCTAACCGGGACCTTCGAGGACGCTGCCGAGGGCGCGCCGGTCAGGCCGCCCACCCAATCGGCGAGCGAGCGGATGTCTCGCGCGACCCTGCTCCCAGGTGCCATCTCCATCAAGGGTTGTCCCGCATCATGCGCCGCGCCGACCGCCGCGACATCGCGGCGAATGTAGAAGCGACGATACTCCGGCAGCGCTTTGTCGATTTCGGGGCGGCGCGTCACGCGCCCGATCAGGTCGCAGTCGCACGGACCGATTACGGCCGCGACCTTCTCCGTCGGCACCGCGATCTCGCCGAGGCGGGACAGCCCCGCGCGAAGCTGTTTCAGGGCCGGGACCGTGCCACCGCCCGTCATCACCACGGCATCCGATCCCTGGATGAGGTTGTCGATCCAGGGCACCCCATGATGGGGCGTGTCGATGAGGACCAGGTCGTAGCGACCTGAGATCGCGTCCAGGAAGGCGAACACGATCTGCGGATCGATCTCGTCGGGGCCGAGGCGGCGGATGGGGCTCGCGAACACGTCGAGTTGCGACGCGTGGCGGCTGGTCATGACGTCGACGAGGTGCTCGTCAAGTCGATCCGGGTCGCCGCCGATCTCCCGGACGTCGAATCGCGGCTCGACGTCGACGAGATCCGCCAATGTCCCGCCTTGGAGGTCGAGATCCACGATCGCGACCCGCAGGCCGGTCCGCCTGCCGGCCCTGGTACCTGCTCCCAAACCCTCTCCCGGGCCTGCCCCACTTCCAGTGCTGACGCGATGACTCGCCAGGTGGATGCCGGTCTCGAGCGCGAGCGTGGTCGTACCGACGCCACCCTTGCTCGGCACGAAACTGACGATCTTCGCCGCACCACTGGCCGAACCGCCGCGGTCGGAGACCGCGGATCTCCGTCCAGCGGCTTCGGTCAGCTCGCGCGGCGCGTCGCTCCACGTCGTCCACTCGGCGGCGCCCGTGCGCAGGAGCCGCTTGTAGAGGTCGGGCGCGATCGTATCCGCTATGTAGATCGTGTGAGCGTGGGTACCGTCGCGCTCAGCGAAGGCGATCGTGTCGGCGATCCTGCCTCCGTCCGCTCCGTCGGGCACGAGCACGATCGGTCGATCGGAGCCGACGAACTGGGGATCGCCGCCGAGGTCGGCGAAACAGCGGTGCCGACGCGGATCGAGACCGAGTTGCTCGGCCAAACGGAGCAGAAACGCGACGTGGTCCGGATCGCTTCCACTCTCGACGATAAAACACGCCACGTCAGCGCCGCCCCGATGTCACCGTCGCCGGCGCTGCCGGCCCCGTTCGATTCGACCATGTCGCGTCCGGCCGCCGAGGTCACGTGCTAGTTCGTCGGAAAGGGGCCGCAGCTCCCGGCTAACGCTCCTGCACGACCGTATATTGCTCGCGCTTGGAGCCGTTGCGCGTCACGCTCACGACAGAACCGGGCGGCGCGGGCGGGGGCGCGGCAATGGGCTGAAACGGCGGCGGACGGCTCGCCATCTCGCCCCGCAACCGGGCCTCCATCTCACCGATCCGGCGGTTCGTCGTCTGCTCGACCGTTCCGGCCAGATCCGCGATTCGCTTCTCGATCCCGGCGAGGCGATCGATCGATCCCGTGACGTCGCCCGGACCGAGGTCGCCGGCCGTCACGCGACCCGAAGGGGACGCGGTCGGACCGCCGGTCTGACGCAGGATAAGCGACAGGCGCCCGACGCCCTGGGCGAGGATGACCTTCTGGGCTTGCTGGATGTTGAGCTCGAGCGTGACAGCCCGCGCGACCGCGGGCTTGTCCTGCCGCTCGTTCGCGACCTGGTCGACCGCCAGCACCTTGGCATACTGAAGAAGGACGTCCGCGTAGGCCGATCCTTCCTGCGTGCCCCCCTCGCCCCGCGTGAGGATCACGTCCACGCGATCGCCCGGCAGAA
>CAHJXE010000070.1 GCA_903644085.1 Hyphomicrobiales bacterium | reverse complement strand
GAGCCGCGCCTCCGCGACCGCCTGCTCCGTCCGGCCCGCGAGCCCCGCGACCAGCGCCACCGCCCGGTCCGTCCAGGCCGACGCCGTCTCGGCCGCGAGCCGCAGGACGGGCTCGTAGAGGCCGACATCCCGGATCGCGAACTGCGTGGTGTGCACCCCGACCGCGAGGCCGCCGGACCCGGCATCGAGGTAGTAGCGCGTGAGCGCCCGCTGCCGTCGCTCGTCGAGCCGGCGCGCGCCGTCGAGCGCCAGCGGGTGGGCCGGGATGACGGTCCCGGCCGCCACGAGGTCGGCGACCGCTGGAGGCAGTTCGGATCGGTGCAGGCCCACCATCGTCTCCTCAGCCGTATTCCGGGCCGGCGCCCGCGAGCGCGATCCCGGGCACGGATCCGGGCAGTCCGCCGCCGCGCGCCATGCGCAGGAAGGACCGCTCGGCCGCGAAGCCCAGGGCTCTGAGTGCCGCGCGCGTGCGTCCCCGGTTCGTGTACGCGTCGATGACGAGTTCGCCGGGCTCGGCAGACGTCACCCGGCCGAGGAGATCGGCCACCGCGACCGGATCGCGGCCGTGGAGCGGTCCGAGATGCCGGGCCCGCCGTCCGTCGCGCACGAGGCAGCAGGCGTCGGCGTCGCCCCATACGGCGCTCTCGGGCCGGCTCGCGAGTTCGTTCAGGATGGCACTGCGATCGAGCCCGAGCGCCTCGCGATCGAGCGCGAGGAGGGCGCCGATGCGCTCCTCTCGCGTCGAAACACCCTCGAGCGTCGTGGCGGGCCGTCTCCATCGCACCAACTCGTCGGCCGCCCGAAACCCCATCGGCGCGTAGACGGCAGCGCCGTCGGGCGTCGCGTCGAGACGGGATTGCCAGCCGGCCGCGTCGGCCTGCGCGAGGCAGCGCGTCATCAGCGCCCGGGCGAGCCCGCGGCGACGCCACGCGACCGTGACCAGCACGAGGCTGATCCACGCGACGCTCCCGTATGACAGGATCGCGGCCGTCGCGACCACTCGCCCGTGCGGGTCGCGTACTCCATAGACCGTCCCGCGCCGCAGGAAGAGGAGCCAGTCGGCGAGCGTCTGGTTCCAGCCGGCCTCCGCGGAGAGCGCGAGGCCGCACAGAGCGTCGGGTTCGGCCAGGATCTCGATCGGGCGCGCCTCAGTAGCGCCCATCGCGGACCTCGAACTTCGTCGGCTTGCCGTGGCTCGGCATCTCGCGCGAGACCCAGTCCGCCGTCCAGGCGATCATGTGATCGAGGTCCACGGCAGGCGGTCCGAACAAGCCGACCGCGAGCGACGTGTCGGTCAGCCAGGCGGTCGCGGCCTCCCGGCCGGTGATGACGGGCTCGCGCCCGAGCGCCTCGCCGAAACGCTGCGCCAGGTCGCGCACCGCCAGGATCTCCGGGCCGCTGACGTTAATGGGGCTCGCCGGCACCGTGCAGTGGGCGAGGCAGCGCAACGCCTGCGCGCAGGCGTCGCCCTGCCAGATGACGTTCACGTGCCCCATCGTGACGTCGACCGGCAAGCCGGCCCGCACCTTCGCGGCGATGTCGTAGAGCACGCCGTAGCGCATATCGATCGCGTAGTTCAGGCGGAACAGGCGGCCCGGCGTGCCGAGCCGCGCCGAGAAGTACTCGAACATGCGCTCGCGCCCGATGCAGGATTGCGCGTACTCGCCGGGCGCGTCCGGCTGCATGTCCTCGGCGGCGCCGCGCCCGGTCACGGGCACGAACGGGTAGACGCAGCCCGTCGAGAAGGTGACGATGCGCGAATTTGGGAAGGCCTGCGCGACGAGCGCCGGCACGTGCACGTTCATCGCCCAGGTGAGCGCGAGGTCCCCCTCCGCGCCGAACTTGCGGCCTGCCATGAACACGATGTTGGGTAACTGGGGGAGCGAGGACAGCGCGACCTCGTCCAGGAGGTCGCACGAGATCGTCTCCACCTCGCGCGAGGCCAGCCACTCCTTCAGGCCCGGCTCGCTGAAACGCGCCACGCCCACGACCCGGCGATCAGGCGCCGCGGCCTTCGCGAGCGCGGCCAGCGTCGGGCCCATCTTGCCCGCGACGCCGAGCACCAGGATGTCGCCCGGCGCGCGGGCGAGATCGTCGACCAGCGCCCTCGTCGGGCGACACATCAGGTCGGCCAGCGCGTCCAGGTCGGCGACGTGTTCGGGCAGGTTCGCCCGGTCCAGCAGGTTCATGGTTTCGCTCATCGGATGCGCACGTCCTCGACGACGCTGACCCGTTCGAGGCCGAGGACCAGGCCGTAGAGGACGACGCCGATCGCGGTCAGCAGGATCATCGCCATCAGCATGGCGGGCGTGTCGAGCGAGGACTGGACCTGGATCATCAGGTAGCCGAGGCCGCGCTCGGAGGCGATGAATTCCCCGACGGTCGCGCCCGCGACCGCCAGGATCGCCCCCACCTTCATGCCGGAAAACACGTAAGGGAGCGCGCCCGGAAGCTGGACCTTGCGGAAGAGTTGCCAGCGCGAGCCCCTGAGCGAGCGCACGAGATCGAGGAGATCGGGCTCCACCTCGCTCAAGCCCCGCGCGGTCGTGAGCAGGATGGGGAAGAAGCAGATCGAGAACGCGATCAGGATGTTGGGAACGATGCCGTAGCTGAACCACACGATGATCAGCGGCCCGAGCGCGACCTTCGGGATCATGTTCAGGGTGACGAAAAGCGGCAGCATCACGAGCGCGAGCCCGCGCCACCAGGAAAAGACGAGGGCGAGCGCCACCCCGATCGCGACACCGAGCCCGTATCCGCCGAAGATCTCGGCCGCCGTCACGAGCGTATTCGGCACCCACGCGTAGGTTGGGACCGCGAGCGTGCGCAGCGTCTCCCAGGGGTTCGGCAACACGAAGCGCGGGATGGCGAAGACCGGGATCGCGGCGGCCCACACGGCCACGAGCCCGAGATGCACGAGGAAGATCGTGGCGACGCGTGACGATCGTCCTGCCGGGCGAGTCGCCGCCGCGTCATCGCGTACTCGGATCGTCGCCTGTGCGGTCACGTCAGCCTCCGAACGTGAAGAGCCTAGCAAGGTCATGACCAACTATCAACCATACGGTTGATAGTCACGGCCGAAGCGAGTTCATGATCAGATCTACGACATGTCGTCGCCGCCGTCGCATGGCAGTCGCCGTCGACAGATCCCGGCCGAAGATCGCCGAGAGGGTCGGGGCGTTCGAGAACGAGAAATAACTGAGTCCGGCGATCGAGATGTAGAGTTGCATCGGGTCGAGGCCGGGCCGGAACAACCCAGCCCCCACGCCGGCCTCGAGCGTCTCCGCCACCATGCCGACGAGGGGCGAGTGCATGGCGGGCAGCTTCGCCGAGCGGCGCACATGGGCGGCGCCGAGCCGGTTCTCGTCGCTGAGCAGAGCCACGAAATCGGGAAATCGCGCCAGGTGGTCGAACGAGAACTCGATCAGACGACGGATCGCCCGGTCGGGCGGCAACCCGCGCAGATGCAGCGCGCTCTCGGCCGCCCGGATCTCGGCGTAGATCGATTCGAGGACCGCGAGGTAGAGCGCGTCCTTGTCGCCGTAATGATGGTAGACGAGTTGCTTGTTGACGCCCGCCCGCGCGGCGATCTCGTCGACGCGCGCGCCAGCGAAACCGTTCTGCGCGAACTCGTGGCGCGCGGCGCGCAGCAGAGCGTCTCGTGTGGCCTCGGGATCGCGCCGGCCGCGACGAGGCTCGCCCGGCGGCTCGATCGTCGCGTTGTCAACGCTCGTCATTGTCAACTGGCTGGTTGATCGATTGAGCTGCCAGTCGTAGCGTCTCCATCCAGGGCTCACAAGCGCGAGGAGATCGTGGAGATGGGAACGAAGATCCGGGCCGCGCTCGCGGCCACCTGTCTGGCGCTGGCCGGCGAGGCGCAGGCCGAGAACGCGAGCCTCATCCTGAACTGGACGCCGACCGCCGATCACGCGCCCTACTACTACGCCAAGGCCCAGGGCTGGTACGGGAAGGCGGGCATCGACCTCACGATCGAGACCGGCCGGGGCTCCGGCCTGTCGTCGCAGAAGGTCGGCGCGGGCGGCTCGGCCTTCGGCATCGCGGACCTCGCGACGGCGCTCGTCGCGCGCGGCAAGGGGGCCGATGTCGTGGCGGTGATGAGCGTCTACGCGAACACCGCGCAGGGCTTCTACTGGCTGAAGAGTTCCGGCATCACGGGACCTAAGGACTTTCCCGGCCGCAAGATCGGCAACCCGCCGGGCGACGCGGCCCGGGTCATGTGGCCGGCCTTCACGAGAGCGGTCGGGATCGACCCAGCCTCGGTGAATTTCGTGAACATCTCGCCGCCCGCCAAGATGCCGTCGCTCAAGAGCCGTGCGGTCGACGTGATCACCGACTTCTTCAACGAGCACGACTTGAAGATGAAGGAGTTCGGCGACGACCTCGGCTATGTCGGCTGGCGCGACGTCGGCCTGAACCCGTACGGCAATTCGATCATCGTGAACGGCGCGGTGCTGGCCAAGTATCCTGAACTCGTGAAGAGCTTCGTCCAGGTCTCCCAACGCGCTTTCGCGGCCTGCGTGGCGGACGTGAAGCCCTGCATCGCGGCCCTCATGGGGGCGAGTTCGGGGCTCGACGAGCCAACGCAGCTCAACCAGTGGGAACGCATCAAGTCGATGATGACGGACGAGTTCACGACGACGCGCGCGCTCGGCTGGATCGATCCCGGCCGCATGGCCAAGGACTACGAGCTCGTCTCGACTTATATCGGGCTCGACAGACCTTTCGAGGTCTCGGGCGCCTTCACGACCCGCTTTCTCGACCCATCCATCAAGATGGATGGCACGAAGGTCATGAAGTGAGCCGAGCGCCGAGCCTCACACCTCCAGCCACTCACACCTCCAGCCACTCGCGCTTCACGTCCTCCGCGCCGGCGAGTTCGGCTGGCGTTCCTTGGAACACGATGCGGCCGTGACCCATCACGTAGAGCCGGTGCGAGATGCGCAGCGCGATCGTGAGCTTCTGCTCGACCAGCAGGATCGCGACCCCGCGCTCGGCGATGCGGGCCAGCATGTCGCCGACGCGCTCCACCATCTGGGGCGACAGGCCCTCGGTCGGCTCGTCGATCATGATGAGGTCGGGGTCTCCCATAAGCGTGCGGCAGATGGTGAGCATCTGCTGCTCGCCGCCCGACAGGACCCCGCCCGGCGTGTCCGCGCGCTCCTCCAGCCGCGGGAACAGCCCGAACATGTCGGCCATCGTCCAGCGCCCGGCCGTGCGAGCGCGCTTCTGCCCCAAGAGGAGGTTTTGCCGTACCGTCAGCGCGGGGAAAATCGCCCGCTCCTCGGGCACGTAGCCGAGGCCGCGATGCGCGATCTCGTAGGGCTTCAGCCCGGCGATCGGACGCCCCTTGAACAGGATCTCGCCCTGCGGCCGCACGTCCCCCATGATGGCCTTCAGCGCCGTCGAGCGCCCGACGCCGTTGCGGCCGAGCACCGCCACGATCTCGCCCTCCCGCACCTCGAAGGTAAGGCCCTGGAGAATGTGGCTCTTGCCGTAGAAGGCGTGCAGGTCGCGCACCTCCAGCATGGGGTGCCCGAGCGCGTTCGCGGGTGCCGCCCGGGCGGCCGGCACGGTGCTCACGCGGCCGCCGTCCCGAGATAGGCTTCCTGCACGCGCCGGTTCTGCCGGATGCGCTCGGGCGTGTCGGTCGCGATGATCTCGCCGTAGACAAGGACCGAGATGCGGTCCGCGAGACCGAACACCACCGCCATATCGTGCTCGACCATGACGAGCGTGCGCCCCTCCGTGACCTGGCGGATCAGGGCCGTCACGCTCTCGGTCTCCGTGTGGCTCATGCCGGCCGTCGGCTCGTCGAGCAGGATGATCTCGGCGCCGCTCGCGATGGTGATGCCGATCTCCAGCGCCCGCTGGTCCGCGTAGGCCAGCATGCCGGCGGGGAGGTCGCGGCGGGCGAGCAGGTTGATCTGGCGCAGGATCGTCTCGGCGCGCTCCGCCACGTCGCCGAGCCGGTCCACGTCGCGCCAGAACGCGTATTTGTAGCCGAGCGACCAGAGCACGGCGCAGCGCATGTTCTCCCACACGCTGAGCTTGGGAAAGATGTTCGTGATCTGGAAGCTGCGCGACAGGCCGCGCCGGTTGATCTCGCAGGGCCGCAGGCGACTGATCTCCTCGCCCTTCAGTCGGATCGAGCCGGACGAGGGGACCAGCCGGCCGCTGATCAGGTTGAACATGGTCGACTTGCCGGCCCCGTTCGGGCCGATCACCGCGTGGCGCTCGCCGGCCCGGATCTCCAGGTTCAGCCCGCGGATGATCTCGGTGCGGCCGAAGCGCTTCTGCACGTCGGTGAGCAGGATGGCGGGCGTCGTCACGCAGCCGCTCCCCGGGCGAGAGCCGCGCTTGTCGCATCCCCAAATGCGGTGCGAGCGTGCGGGGCGGCTACCCGGAAGGCAAGCAAACCGCCGATCGCCAAGCCCAGGCCGATCGCCCAAGGCAGGGCGGTCGCGACGTCGACGGTGTAGCCCATGAGCGTCGTCGCACTGGCCTCGTTAGGCTTCAGCGCCACCACCGTCATCTCGATCAGCATGACCGTTCCAGCGAGCATGACGGCGCCCGGGATCGCGGCGCCGAGATAGGCCGGCACGAGGCGTCCGATCGTGCGCGCCCGCAGCGCCGGCCCGTGCATGATGAGGAGCCCCGCGATCCCGCCCGGCGCGAACAGCACGATGGCGATGAACAGGAGCCCGAAATAGAGCTGCCAGACCTCCGTCAGGTCGCTCAGCATCACCTGCAGGTAGGTGACCACGATCGCCCCGATGATCGGGCCGACGAAGAACCCGATGCCCCCGATGAAGGCCGCGAGCAGCACGGTCCCGGACTGCCCGAGGCCGACATAGGAGGAGTTGACGATCTCGAAATTGATGGCCGCGAGCGAACCCGCGATCCCGGCGAAGAAGGCCGACAGGCAGAACGCCGCATAGCGGATCACCTGCGGGTCGTAGCCCACATACTGGACCCGCTCCGGGTTCTCCCGCACCGCGTTGCACATGCGCCCGAGCGGCGTGCGCGAGATCGCGTAGATCGCCACCATGCAGAGAAAGCACCAGCCGGCGATCAGGTAGTAGACCTGGATCTGCGGCCCGAAGCCGAGATCGAACACGCGCAGCAGCTTGGTGCGATTGGTGGTGATGCCCTCCTCGCCGCCGAAGAAGCTGCGCAGGATGTTGGCGCTGGACGCGACGAGCTCGGCGAGGCCCAGCGAGATCATCGCGAACGCCGTGCCCCCCCTCCGCGTCGACACCGCCCCGAAGATGATCCCGAACCCGAGGCCCGCGACGCCGCCGACGAGCGGGATCAGCGGCAGCGGCACGGGCAGGTGCTCGCGGATGACGCCGTTCATGGCGTGCACCGCGAAGAAGGCCCCGAGCCCGTAATAGACCGCGTGCCCGAAGGACAGCATGCCGGTCTGCCCGAGCAGCATGTTGTAGGAGAGCGCGAATACGATCGAGATGCCCATGAGGCTCATCATGGTGCGGGCGGTCCCGCTCGTGAGTAGGTAGGGCGCCGCGATCATCACGAGCGCGGCCGCGATCCAGGGCAGCAAACGCAGTAGGCGGCTCGTCGAGAGGCTCCCCGCCGAGGGTCGGGACGTCGGCAGGCTCTGATCGATCGCGGCGCTCATGTCTCGCGCGTCCCCAGAAGGCCGGTCGGCCGCACGATCAGGACCAGCACCAGGAGTGCGTAGGGCAGGACGGGCGCGACCTGCGCGATCGTGACCGTCCACACGTCGCGCAGGACCCCGGGGGACGGCAGGCCGGTGACGCCGAAGCGGCCGAACACGTCTCCGATCGAGACATCGAACGCGACCGCGAAGGTCTGCAGGAGCCCGATCAGCAGGGAGGCCACGAAGGCGCCGGACAGGGAACCAAGACCACCCACGACGACGACGACGAACAGGATCGGCCCGAGCAAGCCCGCCATGTTCGCCTGGGTCACGAGCGCGGGCCCGGCGATCACGCCCGCGACCGCCGCGAGCCCGCAGCCGACCCCGAAGACCAGCATGAAGACGCGCGGCACGTTGTGGCCGAGCATCGCCACCATATCCGGATGGGTCAGCGCCGCCTGGATGACGAGGCCGACTCGGGTGCGCAGCAGCGCGAGGCTGAGCGCCGCGAAGATCACGACCGCGGTCACCAGCATGAAGACCTTGTAGGCCGGATAGTTGGTGGCGAAGATCGTGAAGGCCGGGAAGTCGAGGAGAGCCGGAACGCGGTAATCCGCCGGCAGCTTGCCCCACACGATCTGCACCATCTCCTCGATCACGTAGGCGAGCCCGAACGTGAAGAGCAGTTCCGGCACGTGGCCGTGCCTGTGGACGTGTCGCAGTGCGTAGCGCTCGACGAGGGCCCCGAGCCCGCCCACCAGCACCGGGGCGACCACGAGCCCGACCCAGAAGCCGAGATAGCGCGAAACCTGGAAGCCGAAGAAAGCGCCCAGCATGTAGAAGCTCGCATGCGCGAAGTTCAGAACGCCCATCATGCTGAAGATGAGCGTGAGCCCGCTCGCCATCAGGAAGAGAAGCATGCCGTAGAGCACACCGTTCAGCGTCGAGACGAGGATCAGCTCGAGCACGTCACAGGACCTGACTAGATATGGCTGGAATGACCAGCTTCCCGCCCCTCATCCTGAGGACGCGGGGAACGATCGCAAGAACTTCGGGACGCCCGTCTCTCGACCTTACGATCGCGGCCGTTCCATCTTGCAGGTGGTCGGCACGAGCGTCTCCTTCGCGCTCACGACGCCCGCCTTCTTCCAGCCCCAACCCGTGTTCTCCGAGTCGAAGGGCAGGTCGGCCGAGATCGGGCCGAGCGAGGAGATGTACATGGGCTGGAAGAACTGGTGGTCGTCCTTGCGCATGAAGCCCTCGCCGCCGTCCAGCACCTCGAAGGTCATGCCATCGAGCTTCGCGGCGATCGCCTTGACGTCGGTCGACTTGGCCTCGTTGATCGCGCGGTACAGCATGTTGATCAGGTTCACCCCGCGCGCGTAGGTCAGCTCCTGGCCGGTCTTGGCGCGGAACGCCTTCTCGAAGTCCCGCGCGGCCGGCAGGTCCGCGTTGGCGATGCCCTCGGAGATCTGGAACACGCGGTCGGCGAGGTTCGCCTGCTTGATGGCGGTGGGCGTGCCCGCGCCGGCCGCATAGTAGGTGTAGAACTTGGCCTGCAGACCGGCATCGCCCGCGGCCTTCAGAAGCAGCGTGATGTCCTGCGCCCAGTTGCCGGTGATGACGGCATCCGCGCCCGAAGCCTTGATCTTCGCGATGTAAGGCGAGAAATCGGTGACCTTCTGGAGCGGGGTCACTTCGTCGCCCACGATCTGGATGTCGGGGCGCTTCGCCTTCAGCGTCGTGCGGGCGACGGCGCGCACGGCTTGGCCGAAGGAGTAATCCTGGTTGATCAGGTAGACTTTCTTGATGTCGGCCTGCGCCTTGATGTAGTCGACGAGCGCCTCCATCTTGATATCGGCATGAGCATCCCAGCGAAAGTGCCAGTAGTTGCACTTCTCGTTCGTCAACACCGGGTCGACCGCCGCGTAGTTGAGGAACATGACCTCCTTGCCTTCGTTGCGGTCGTTATATTTCGCCACGAAGTCGGTGAGCGCGGCCGCCGCGCTCGATCCGTTGCCCTGGATCACGATGCGCGCGCCGGAATCGATCGCCTTCTGGAACTGGACCAGGCTCTCCTGCGGGTTCAGCTTGTTGTCGTAGCCGGTGACCTCGAGCCGGTAGTCCCCGCCCTTCGCGTTCACCTGATCGGCCATGTATTGGAAGGTCTTGAGCCCAGCCTCGCCGGTCGAGGCGGCACCGCCCGATAGTGGATCAATGAAGGCGATCTTGACCGTCTGGGGCGCAGCGAGCGCCGACCCGATCGTCAGCATGCTCCCGAACACGGCCACCAGCGCTGCTTTGTTGCGCATCGTCATCTCTCCCGAGGGCTCTGAGCCCGAATTTCCGCGCGATCGAACGCCGCGCCAGCAAGCGCCTGATCCAGATGGAACAGGCTCCATTGCACGAGAGAATCACCGGGACTGATCGCGCGCGCAAGGCCTTCCCGGCCGGATCGGCTGTCGACTTTCGGACCGCCGATCCGGCGCAGGCTCGGTTGACAGTCGAGCGGTTCGTGACCGACGTACCCGGACATCGCGTCGAGCTGCGGCCGGGAGCATCGCTCCGGCAGCGACGCATGCGGGAGGTGGCGCGATGAGCGAGATCGCGGTGATCGGCGGCGGGCTGATGGGGCACGGCATCGCGCTCGTGCTGGCGCTGGGCGGCCACCACGTGCGCATCACGGACAGCCGCCCCGAGACGCTGGACGCGGTGCCGGGCTTGATCGCCTCCGCGCTCGACACGCTGCGCGAGGCGGGCGCGATCGAGCCCGCCTGGACGGACGAGCGCGTGAACGGAGCGATCCGCCGCTCGCTCGACCTCACCGAGACGGTCGCGGGCGCCGACCTCGTGATCGAGGCGATCACCGAGAACCCGGACGCGAAGCGCGCGTTCTTCGCCGAGCTCGATCGGATCTGTCCGGACAGCACGATCCTCGCCAGCAACACGAGCTACCTCGACGTCTTCCCGCTGATCCCGGCCCGGCGGCAGGCGCGCGCGGTCGTCGCGCACTGGTACACGCCGCCCTACATCGTCGACCTGGTCGACGTCGTGCCGGGTCCGGAGACCGATCCGACCGTCGTCGCCTTCGTGCGGGACCTCGTGGTCGGGCTCGGCCAGGTGCCGATCGTGCTGAAGCGCTTCATCCCGGGCTACGTGGCGAACCGCATCCAGTCGGCCATCGGCGCGGAGGTCTACGCGTTGCTCGACGAGGGCATCGCGAGCCCGCGCGAGATCGACGACGCGATCATCCACGGGCTGGCGCTACGCATCCCGATCCTCGGGCACCTGGCGAAGGCCGATTTCACCGGCCTCGAACTCCTCCGGCACGCGCTCACCAACGCCAGCTACGAGCCCCCGAAGGCGCGCACGCAGTCGGACGCGCTGGACGTCTTGTGCCAGGAGGGCCGCACGGGCGTCATGTCGGGACGCGGCTTCTTCGATTGGGGCGACCGGCCGCCGGCCGAACTGTTCCGCGACCGCGACCGCCGGCTCCTCGCGCTGAAGAAGGCGATGAAAGAGGTCGGCCGGATGGAAGGCCAGTGATCATGGCAGGTCATTCGTCGAGGATGGCCATCGTTCCGAGAGGGGTGCGATGAAGCCGGTCGTCGTCACCTGCGCGCTCACGGGCGGCGCCGACATCTCGTCGCGCAAGAACCCGGCGGTTCCGGTGAGCCCGGCCGAGATCGCGGCCTCGGCGATCGAGGCGGCTGCCGCGGGCGCCGCCATCGTGCACATTCACGTGCGCGATCCGGCCACCACGCTCCCCAGCATGGAGCTCGCGCTCTACAGGGAAGTGGTGGAACGTATCCGCGACCGGAACGCCGACGTCGTTCTCAACCTTACGACGGGCGCCGGCGGACGCTTCATCCCGGGTGCCGACGAGCCGGGCACCGGCGGACCGGGTACGACGCTGGCGTTACCGGCCGTGCGCACCCGCCACGTCGAAGCGCTGCGTCCCGAGATCTGCACGCTCGACGTCGCGACGATGAATTTCGGCGAGCACGCCTTCATGAACACGCCCGCGCACCTGCGAGAGATGGCGGCAAGCGCGAAGCGGGCCGGCGCAAGGCCCGAGATCGAGGTGTTCGACCTCGGCCAGATCGAACTCGCCCGGCGCCTCATCGCGGACGGGCATCTCGACGAGCCGCCGCTCTTCCAGATCTGCCTCGGGATCCCGTGGGGCGCCCCGGCGACGCCCGAGACCATGATCGCGATGCGCGACAGACTGCCGGCGAATGCCGTCTGGTCCGCCTTCGGCATATCGCGCCAGCAGTTCCCCATGGTGGCACTTGCGGCAATGCTCGGCGGCAACGTCCGCGTGGGGCTGGAAGATAACCTCTATCTCGCGGCCGGAACCCTCGCGCCCGGCAACGCCGCGCTCGTCGAGAAGGCCGTGAGCCTCCTCGCCCATCTCGATTTCCGCCCCGCGACGCCCGAGGAGGCGCGCACGATCGTCAAGCTGCCGGCCCGCTGACGAGCATCGCGTCTGGCCCGTCTCGCCCGTCTTGGAACACGATGCCGCCGGCCAGGATGTCGGCCAAATCGGCCGAGCCCGATCGTGAACCTGCCTGGGCCCGGGCGAGCGCTTATAGCTCGCCCGTTCCGGCGAGAAGAGCGGTATGGTGCAGGCGAGGAACAGGATCGAGCGGCTCAGCACACCGCGCGAGACCTCGATCCGGTCTCCGCTCGGCGTCAGGGAGCGGTGAACGGGTCCGCCGTCGTAATCAGGATGTCGATCACATCGCCGGGCTCGAGTTCGGTATCCGCCGTGACGGTCAGCTGCGCCGAGTGCCGGTTCTTCGTCCGCGTCACGTTGATCACGATCTGATCGTCGAAGCCGCGCACCAGC
>CAHJXE010000069.1 GCA_903644085.1 Hyphomicrobiales bacterium | reverse complement strand
TTCGTGTTCGCGCGGCGCGACGGGCTCGCGGCGGTGTTCGATCCCTACATCAAGGCCGCGAACGCGCTGCCGCGCGTAGTGTTGGCACCGATCTTCGCGCTCTGGTTCGGCCTCGGCATCTGGTCCAAGGTCGCGCTCGGGTTCACGCTGGTCTTCTTCATCGTTTTCTTCAATGTGTACCAAGGTGTGCGTGAAGTACCTCAGGTGGTGCTTCAGAACGCCCGCATGCTCGGCATGAACGAGCGGCAACTCCTCCGACACG
Organism: Hyphomicrobiales bacterium; assembly: GCA_903644085.1. Taxonomy (GTDB): domain Bacteria; phylum Pseudomonadota; class Alphaproteobacteria; order Rhizobiales; family Beijerinckiaceae; genus Enterovirga. The sequence continues at coordinate 12,316 of CAHJXE010000069.1, read as the reverse complement.
TGTATTGGCCGGCAGCGCTATCCTGGGTCTTCTCCTCGCTTCACACCTCGGTCGGCTTCGCGCTCGTCGGCGCGGTCGTCGGCGAGTATCTCGGGTCCTCGGCCGGCATCGGCTACAAAATCCACGAGGCGGAGAGCGTCTTCGACGTGACGGGCGTGTTCGCCGGTATGGCGATCCTGTCGATCTTCGTCCTCGTGATCGACTTCGCCGTGACCCTGATCGAGAACCGCTTGCTCGCGTGGCGTCCGGGGCAGGGCGGCGAGCGGTAGCGCTGCCGCACCTTGTCCGGCGCTTCGCCGATGCCGTACACAGCCGGGACAAGAAGATCGGGAGGAACATCATGGATCGCCGCACACTCCTCGCGGGCGCCGGATCGCTCGCAGCGACGGCTGCCCTCACGACCCACGCCGCAGCCCAGACGAGCGCCAAGATCGAGAAGCCGAAGCTGACGCTCGGGGTCGGGGGCAAGCCGCTCCTCTACTATCTACCGCTCACCATCGCGGAGCGCCGCGGCTACTTCAAGGACGAGGGTCTCGAGGTCGAGATCAACGATTTCGGCGGCGGCGCGAAGTCGCTCCAGGCGCTGATCGGCGGCTCGGTCGACGCCGTGACCGGCGCCTACGAGCACACGATCCGCATGCAGGCGAAGGGCCAGGATGTTCGCGCCGTGTGCGAACTCGGCCGCTTCCCGGCCATCGTCATCGCGGTCAAGACCGAGCGCGCGGGTGAGATCAAGTCGGTGGCCGACTTCAAGGGACGCAAGATCGGCGTGACGGCGCCCGGCTCGTCAACCGCGATCACCGCGCAGTACGCGATGGTGAAGGCGGGGCTGAAGCCGAACGACGCGGCGTTCATCGGGGTCGGCGGGGGTGCAAGCGCGGTCGCCGCGATGGAGCGGGGCGAGATCGACGCGATCTCCCACCTCGATCCGGTCATCGCGAAGCTCGAACAGGACGGCGCGATCAAGATCCTCGTCGACACCCGTACCGAGGAGGGCACCAAGGCGCTGTTCGGGGGCTCGAACCCCGCGGCTGTCGTGTACCTGAAGGGTGACTTCGTGGCGGCGAACCCCAACACGACGCAGCGCCTCGTGAACGCCCATCTCAAGGCGCTGCACTGGCTGGCCTCCGCGACGGCGGAGCAGGTCGCGGACACGGTCCCGCCCGAGTACCACCTCGGCGACAAGCCGCTCTACTTGCGTGCCGTGAAGAACTCGCTGGAGAGCTATTCCCGCACCGGCATCGTACCGGCGAATGGGCAGGAGAGCGTGCTCGACATGCTGCGCAAGCTCGATCCCGACTTCGCGAACGCCACGATCGACCTCGCGGCGACGTTCGACGGCAGCTTCGTGAAGCGCGCGGCGGGCTAGACCTGACGGCAAAGCCTCATGTCTGCTCGTAGGTCTGCGACCCACATGGCTGACGTGCGGGGAACGCTGGGGCGGAACGAGCTTTACCGTATACACCCGACTAGTCGGCCGACACGCTCGTCGATGCGCGTGGAGTGACAGACGATGGATTCCAGTTCGGCCAGAACCGCATCGTTCGAGGACATGGACGATACGCGGGTGGGCGAGGGCGCTGCCGTCGCGGCCGGGTCGGCGGCGGTCTCACCCCTTCAAGGCGTATCGACATCGGCCGCAGCGCCGGAGCGGACCGTCTTCGGGGTCATCGCGGCCGTCAGCTTCTGCCATTGCTTGAACGATCTCATCCAATCGCTCGTGCCTGCGATCTACCCGATCCTGAAGTCCACCTACGCGCTCGACTTCGCCCAGGTCGGGCTCATCACGCTGGCTTTCCAGCTGACGGCATCGCTGCTGCAGCCGCTCGTCGGCATCTACACCGACCGCAAGCCCCAGCCCTTCTCGCTCGTCATCGGCATGGGGTTCACGCTGGTCGGCCTCCTCATGCTCTCGCGGGCGGGCAGCTTCGGGCTGATCCTGTCGGCGGCGGCGCTGATCGGGACCGGCTCGTCGGTGTTCCACCCGGAATCGTCGCGCATCGCGCGCGCAGCGTCAGGCGGACGGCACGGGCTCGCGCAGTCGCTGTTCCAGGTCGGGGGCAACTTCGGCCAATCGATCGGGCCGCTGCTCGCCGCCTTCGTGGTCGTGCCGCACGGGCAAGGCAGCGTCGCGTGGTTCTCCATCGCGGCGCTCGTGGCGATGGTCGTGCTCGTGCAAGTCGGGCGCTGGTACGCGAACCGTCAGGCGGCCGCGAAGGGCAAGAAGGCGGCGGCCGTGCAACCGGTCGGGCTGTCGCGGGCGCGGATCGGTTGGTCGATCGCGCTGCTCGTGGCGATCGTGTTCTCGAAGAACTTCTACACGGCCGGCTTCAGCTCCTACTACACCTTCTACCTCATTCACCGGTTCGGCGTGCCGGTGCAGAGCGCGCAGATCTACCTGTTCGTGTTCCTCGGCGCGGTCGCGCTCGGCACAGTCCTCGGCGGGCCGATCGGTGACCGGATCGGGCGCAAGCCCGTGATCTGGGGCTCGGTGCTGGGCGTCCTGCCCTTCTCGCTCGTCCTGCCCTACGCCGACCTCACCTGGACGGTGATCCTCACCATACCAATCGGGCTCATCCTGGCATCCTCCTTCCCGGCGATCATCGTGCTCGGGCAGGAGCTGCTGCCCGGCCGGGTCGGCGTCGTGTCGGGTCTGTTCTTCGGACTGTCGTTCGGGATGGGCGGGTTGGGCGCGGCGGTGCTGGGACAGCTCGCGGACCACACCTCGATCGAGTTCGTCTACCGGATCTGCTCGGTGCTGCCCGCCATCGGGCTTCTCGCGGCGTTCCTGCCGAACCTGCGCAAGCTGAGACCGGCCTAGCCCGCGAGCCATGCGAGCAGGCCGGCGCCCGGCGCCAGCATGGCGAACGACCAGACCGCAGCGGATGCGAGGTTAGCGGCTTGAAACGGCCAGCGCGACATCTCGAACATGCCGGCGACGAGCGGCACGAGGGCGCGCAGCGGCCCGAAGAACCGGCCCAGGAACACGCCCCAGATGCCGAACCGCGCGATATAGGCCTCCGCGCGTGCCACGAGATCGGGCTGTCGGCTGAGCGGCCAGCTTCCGCGAGCCCGCTCGCCGACGGCACGTCCGAACTCGTAGGAGACCCAGTCGCCCAGGAAGGCGCCGAACGCGCCGGCACCGCAGATGGTCCAGAACTCCGCGCTCGCAAGACCGATCCCGGCGGCGCCGAGCAAGGCCCCGATGCCGAGCAGCATGACGGTCGCGGGGATCAACAACGAGAGGATCGCGAGCGACTCCCCGAAGGCGAGCGCCGCCACGATCGGCGCCGCCCAGGCCTGATGATCGCGCACGAAATCGATGACAGGCGTCGTGAAGCTGTCGAGGTCCATCGTTCCGGTCTAATGAGGGCTCTCGGCGATGCCGCTCCATATGCGAGCTAGAAGCAAGGCGCGGCGGCCGCAAGGCTCGTTCGGTTCAGCCATGAACATCCTCTCCATCCAGTCTCACGTCACCTACGGTCATGTCGGCAACGCCTCCGCGACCTTTCCCATGCAGCGGCTCGGGCACGAGGTCTGGCCGGTCAACACCGTGCAGTTCTCCAATCACACTGGTTACGGCTCCTGGACGGGGCGTGTGCTGGACGGGCAGGCGATCGAGGAGTTGGTGGACGGGATTGCGGATCGCGGCGTGTTGCCCAACTGCGACGGAGTGCTGTCCGGGTACATGGGCTCGGCCGATATCGGCCAAGCGATCCTGTCCTGCGTCGCGCGGGTGCGCGGGGCGAATTCCTCAGCGCTCTATTGCTGCGACCCCGTGATCGGCGATGTCGGCCGCGGCGTCTTCGTGCGGCCGGGCATCCCGGACTTCATGCGCGAGCACGCGGTGCCGGCCGCCGACATCGTGACGCCGAATCAGTTCGAGCTCGACCTGCTGTCCGGTCGCACGACGGCGACCGAAGCCGACGCGAAGGCGGCGCTCGCGGCCGTGCAGGCCATGGGACCTCGCGTCGTGATGGTGACCTCGCTCGTCACGGAGGAGACCCCGGCCGACGCGGTCGACCTCATGGCCGGGGAGGGCGGCGACGTCTGGCGATTGCGCACGCCCAAGCTCGGCATCTCCGCCAGCGGCGCGGGGGACGCCATCGCGGCCCTGTTCTTCGTGCACTATCTCGCGACCCGCTCGGCCCGGTCCGCGCTGGAGCGCGCGGCGTCCTCCGTCTACGGGCTCCTCAAGCGCACGGAGGAGGCCGGATCGCGCGAGATCCTGATCGTCGGCGCGCAGGACGAGTTCGTCGCCCCGACCTGGACCTTCACGACCGAGCCGGTCTAATCCGGCCCGAACGGGACCGGGAAACAGCATGCGCCGCCGCTACGTCACGCTCGACGTCTTCACCACGCGAGCCTTCGCGGGCAACCCGCTCGCCGTCGTGCTCGACACGGACGGCCTCGACACCGATCGCATGCAGGCGATCACCCGCGAGTTCAACCTGTCCGAGACAGTGTTCGTCTTGCCGCCGAAGGAGGCGCGGCACCGGGCGAAGCTGCGCATCTTCACGCCCGGCCGGGAACTGCCCTTCGCCGGCCACCCGACCGTCGGAACGGCCGTGCTGCTGGCGCTCCACGACGAGAGCGGGGCCGACGCGCAGATGTTCGGCCTGGAGGAGGGCGTCGGCATCGTGCCGTGCGTGGTCGAGACGCACGGCGATGACCGGGGCTACGCGCGCTTCCGCCTGCCGCAACTGCCGGAGGCCGTCCTGGACGCGCCGAGCCCGATGGACGCCGCCTGGGCGCTCGGCCTCGACCCGTCCGAGATCGGGTTCGACCTCCACCTGCCGAGCCGTCATTCGGCCGGCGTGCCGTTCGACTTCGTGCCCGTGAGGTCGCTGGACGCCGTCGCGCGGGCGCGACCGTCCTTCGACGCGTTCACCAGAACGTTCGGGGGCAACCACCCGGGCGTCTACGTCTATTGCCGCGAGACTGCGGAGCCGGGCCGGCACTTCCACGCGCGCATGTTCGGCAGCCCGTCGATCGGCGTCGGCGAGGACCCTGCGACCGGCGCGGCGGCCGCGTCATTCGCGGGTGTGCTCATGCAGTTCGAGCCGCTGGGGGAGGGCGAGCATTCCTTCGTCATCGAGCAGGGCTACGAGATGGGGCGCCCGAGCGAGATCGACCTGCAGATCGTCATCCGCGAAGGCGCGCTCGCCTCGGCTGAGATCGGCGGCAGCGCGGTCGTGATGGCGCGGGGCGAGATCGACGCGTGAGCGCGATCTTTCGCGTCGCGGAGGTTCGGGCGACGCTCGAGGCGCACGAGTGGGTTTGGGCAAGCGAGAACCGCGACCTGATCGCCGCGCACTGGGCGCGCCGGGTCGCGGGGGCGCCCGCGATGTTCAACGGGCGCGTCCTCATGGCGGCGGGGACGCAGCTCGACGGCGAGGTTTTCAGCGCGAGCTTCTTCGCGACCGACTACGCGAACCTGATCGCCTGGGTGGAGCACGGTTTCCCTGACAGCAGCGTGGCGAACGGCTTCGCGATGGGCGCGCTCCAGGGCCACGACGGCGGCTTCGTGCTGGGCCAGATGGGCTCGCATACGGCGAATGCGGGTCGCCTGTACTTTCCCTGCGGCACGCCCGACATGTCGGACGTGACGTCCGCCGCCGAGGTCGACCTCGCGTCGAGCCTCACGCGCGAGATCGGGGAGGAGACGGGATTGGAGGCGGGCGAATACATCGTCGAGCCCGGCTGGACGATCGTGCGGCACGACGGGCTGCTCGCCTTCATGCGACCCGTCCGGCTCGCGATGAGCGCCGAGGCGGCGCGCGCCCGCATTCTCGCGCATATCGCGGCGGACGCGAAGGCGGAGTTGTCCGACGCGGTCATCGTGCGCGGCCCGGCCAACCTCGACGAGGCCCGCATGCCGGGCGTCGTGCCGATCTATCTCCGCCACGCTTTCGCGGCGGATCAGCGGTAGCCGTAGCGGCTCTTCGTCGAGGCGAGCGAGGTGCGCGCCTCACCGTCGCGGCCGGCCGAGCAAGCGCTGTCCGCCCGGTCGGTATCCGCCATGGCGCGCGTGTAGACGGCATCACCGACATTGCCGGTATCGACGTCGTTCTTCATGACCGCGCGGAACTGCGCGATCTCGCCCGCGCAACCCGTGCCCAAGGGCATGCGGAACGTGTTCGGCGTGACGCCCGGGATCACGCCCGGCGGCGGCGCGGCTGGCGCGGAGGTCGTCTGCGTGCAGCCCGCCAGCGCGAGCGCGAGGAGGGCGGCAGAGAGGATTGTTTTTGACGTGATCATCGGCGTCCCGCGTGTATCTCTGGGTCATGACCAAGATCGTCCCGATCGGCTGCGCCTGCGCTTCTCACGACCCGTACGACCGAGGCAAGCTCAAACGAGACAGCCCTGCTCTTTCGCAGTCGTGCGGTCGGATTCAGAGGTCGCGATAGGTCCGCGACCGAGACGCGTGCCTGATGCCGATGACCTCGATCGCGTCACTATCATCCACACGGTAGTAGATGATGTAACGATACCTCACGACCACGAGCTTTCGTATGCCTGCTCTGGTCTGTCGCCGGCCGGAACGCGGAAACGTCGAGAGTCCTTCTGCGGCGACGCGCAAGGCAGAACTAATTCGATCCGCCGCCAATGGGTTCTCGGCTTTCACGTATTCGGAGATCGATCGCAGATCGCGCAGGGCCTGAGGCGCGAATCGAACCTTCACCGGCCGAAATTTCGAAATACCGCCGCGACCTCCTCGTCGCTTGCGAATTCCCCGCGATCTGCTTCGGCCAATCCTTGCAACACACCCGGCAGATGCTCCGGGTCGATCTCCTCCGGCTCGTCCTCGTCCACGAGGCTCAGCATCGCGGACGCGATTCGGTCCTGCTCCTCGGGATCGAGGTTGCGCACGCTGGCGATGGCCCTGTCGAGAAGCTCCGTCATGTCCTCTCCTTTCGGCGACGTGGCCGAATTTACGACGATCGTCCCGCGCCGTCGAATGATATAGCGGCCCGAACAGAGAGAGCCGACATGCCCGACGCACAGAACCGCCGTATCGTTCTCGCGAGCCGCCCGGAGGGCGAACCGAAGCCGGACGACTTCCGGCTGGAGACGGGCGCCTTGCCGGAGCCCGGCGCGGGCGAGGTGCTGATCCGCACGCGTTGGCTCTCGCTCGATCCTTATATGCGCGGCCGGATGAGCGACGCGAAGTCCTACGCGAAGCCTGTCGAGGTCGGGGCCGTCATGGAGGGCGGAACGGTCGGCGAGGTCGTCGCCTCGAACAATGAGCGCTTCCACGAGGGCGACATCGTGCTCGGCCAAGGCGGCTGGCAGGAACATTCCGTCTCGGACGGCAAGGGCCTTCGCAAGCTGGATCCGGGTACCGCGCCCGTCCAGACGGCGCTCGGCGTGCTCGGCATGCCGGGCATGACCGCCTATACGGGGCTGCTCAACATCGGCCAGCCGAAGGCGGGCGAGACGCTGGTCGTCGCGGCCGCGACCGGGCCGGTCGGATCGGCGGTGGGCCAAATCGCGAAGCTGAAGGGCTGCCGATCGGTCGGCATCGCGGGCGGGCCCGAGAAGTGCCGCATGCTCGTTGACGAGTTCGGCTTCGACGCGGCCGTCGATCACCGCGCGCCCGACTTCGCCGAGCGGCTCGCCAACGCCTGCCCGAACGGGATCGACATCTACTTCGAGAATGTCGGCGGCCGGGTCTGGGACGCGGTCTTCCCGCTCTTCAACGACTTCGCCCGCGTGCCGGTCTGCGGGATCGTCTCGCATTACAACGACACCGAGCTTCCCTCGGGACCCGACCGCACGCCCCAGCTCATGGGCGCGGTGCTGCGCAAGCGCCTGACGCTCCGCGGCTTCATCGTGTGGGATTTCGCATCGCAACAGGCCGATTTCGCGCGCGAGATGGGCGATTGGGTGCGCGACGGCCGCATCAAGTACCGCGAGGATGTGGTTGACGGGTTGGAGGCCGCCCCGGAGGCGTTCCGTGGCCTCCTCAAGGGCCGCAACACCGGCAAGCTCCTGGTGAAGGTCGCCTGATCGTCGCGTGCTCGAGCCTTGCGGCCGCGCCCATCCCCCGCTACGTCTGCGGTCGTGAGCGTTTCGCTCAAGTGAGGATCGCCTCCGTGAGCCGTATCGGCACCGGATATGACGGACACAACGCTGCCCCGACGGGCGGCGCGGTTCTGCGCGCGATCCTCGTCTCGGACCTGCTCCTCCTTACCAGCCCCTGAGGGCCGGCAGGGCGCGTCGCGCCTGGGCGCTCAGGGGTTCTCTGGATCATGGACCCGAGCGCCGGACGGCGCGAACCCGAGCAGGATACCGACATGACCTCACCCATCATCGCGCCCGCGAAAGAGCGCGTCATCATATTCGACACGACCCTGCGCGACGGCGAGCAGTGCCCAGGCGCCACCATGACCTTCGAGGAGAAGCTCGCGGTCGCGGCACTGCTCGACGAGATGGGCGTCGACGTAATCGAGGCCGGCTACCCGGCGGCGTCGAACGGCGATTTCGACGCGGTGGCAGAGATCGCCCGGCGCACGAAGCGCGCCGTCGTGGCGGGCCTTGCGCGCACCGCGGCGAACGACATCGACCGCGCGGGCGGCGCCGTGAAGGGTGCCCAGCGGCCCCGCATCCACACCTTCGTGTCCACCTCGCCCGTGCACATGAAGTATAAGCTCCAGAAGAGCGCCGACGAGGTGCTGGAGATGTCGGTCGCGTCCGTCACGCGGGCGCGCAACCTCGTCGACGACGTCGAGTGGTCGGCCGAGGACGGCACCCGCACCGAGATCGACTACCTGTGCCGCTGCGTCGAGGCGGTCATCAAGGCCGGCGCGACCACGATCAACATTCCCGACACGGTCGGCTATTCGACGCCGGACGAGTATCGCGCGCTCTTCCGCACGGTGCGCGAGCGCGTGCCGAACTCCGACAAGGCGGTCTTCTCCGTCCATTGCCACAACGATCTCGGGATGGCGGTCGCGAACTCGCTCGCGGGCGTCGAGGGTGGCGCGCGCCAGATCGAGTGCACGATCAACGGGATCGGCGAGCGCGCCGGGAACGCGGCGCTCGAGGAGATCGTGATGGCGCTGCGCGTGCGCGGCGACGTCCTGCCCTACGAGAGCGGCATCGACGCCACCATGCTGACCCGCGCATCGAGGATGGTATCGGGCGCGACCTCCTTCCCGGTCCAGTACAACAAGGCGATCGTCGGGCGGAACGCCTTCGCGCACGAGAGCGGCATCCACCAGGACGGCATGCTCAAGCACACCCAGACCTACGAGATCATGGAGCCGAAGAGCGTCGGCGTCACCAAGACCTCGCTCGTCTTGGGCAAGCATTCGGGCCGCGCGGCCTTCCGGGCGCGTTTGGAGGAGATGGGTCACCAGCTCTCCGACAATCAGCTCCAGGACGTGTTCACGCGCTTTAAGGAGCTCGCTGACCGCAAGAAGCAGGTCTACGACGAGGATATCGAGGCGCTCGTCGACGAGAACTTCGCGCATCTACACGACCGCATCCGGCTTCTCTCACTGACGGTGATCGCCGGGACGCGCGGGCCTCAGCGCGCCACGGTGCGGCTCGACATCGACGGCCGGCAGGCGACCGAGGAGGCGGACGGCAACGGGCCGGTCGACGCCGTGTTCAACGCGATCAAAGCGCTCGTCCCGCACGAAGCCGTGTTCGAGCTGTATCAGGTGCAAGCCGTGACGGTCGGCACCGACGCCCAGGCGGAGGTGTCGGTGCGGCTGGCGGCGGGCGACCGGAGCGTCACGGGCCGGGGCGCCGATCCCGACACGCTGGTCGCGTCCGCGAGGGCTTATCTCGGCGCGCTGAACAAGCTGATCGCGGGCGGAGCGCGCATCCACGCCCAGCACGCCGCGGAGTAGCGCCCGTGGATCTGGCGTGAGGGTGGACAGGCGCGGGGGGCTTTGCTAATCCCCTCGCCCAGACGGACGCGCCGGTGACGGCCGTCACGTCGGGCGCATAGCTCAGTTGGTAGAGCAGCTGACTCTTAATCAGCGGGTCCTAGGTTCGAGCCCTAGTGCGCCCACCAATCCGATCAAGGGCTTAGGCCCGATACGGCCGGAACGGACCCGGAACGTGCGACGGTCGTGAGGTTCGCACGTACGATTTCCGTGATCTCATCTCACCGGCTCTCGTGCGATCCGGCTGATGGGTCGGCAAGTCTTGAGCAACTAGTCTCAAGGCGGCCGCACGAAAAGTTTGACGTCCTCGCGCGGGATCGATCCCTGCGCAACCATTTGGGCCAGCGCGTCCGGCTTATTCGGGTTCTGAGCGTCGCCTCTTGGAACTCTCGACAACCCGCCTTGGTTATGTTGCACTGCAGCATCGCGGGCATGTCCCGGCAGATCGAGGAGGCTGACCCGTGAGTTCCCCCGCCATCAAATCGCGTGGACTTCCCCGGGTCCGCCGGGAGCCACCGACGCTCGACGAGGCGATCTACGCGGCGCAAGGATTGGCGTTCGATGTGGACAGCCAGATCGAGATCGCGGCAGGCCTCATGGGTGTCCCGGAGGATGAGGTGCGCGCCTACCTCTCCAGGATCATGCCGAAGCGGGCGACATCGATCTCCGCGGGACGGCGCACCGTCATCGTGGAACACAGGCGCGTGCGCGCGCGTGCGTAATTCGGTGATTTCCGACAGGAGGTACAAGCAACAGACCGTTCGGTTCGACCGGATATACCCGTCGCTGTCGCACCTATTTGTTGACGATGATCTTCCTGTAGCGCCACTGTGCCTCGTTGGGGGCACGAAGATGTCTACGAGCTTGTCCGAAGGCGCTCTGAGGGACCGTGTCGAGAAGGCCGTCGAGCTTCTCAACGAAGGCGATCCGGACGAGCTCGTAAAATACTACACGTCCGACGTTACGGTCATCGTGCCTGTATACAAGGCAGGTGATGCGGTGGGCGCACCGGAGTTCAAAGGCAGGACGGAACTGCGTGCCTTCCTGCTACACTACCTCGCGCAACATCGGCGTTACCACCTTCTGGATGTCGTTCAGGTCGATCGCAGCATGATGATCTCGCTCGAATGCCTGAACGGCGACAGGCTGTCCTTCAGCATGGACTTGAACGAGCATGGAACCGCTCACCGTGTCATGATCCTGCACACCTGAGGATCACGGCCTTGCGTAGAGCTCATGACTGCGGCGCGTGCGCTTGGAAGTGACGACGGTCGCCCGTCAGCAACATCGCGTTCTCGTCGATGTCTTCCATGAGGCATGTGAGCCTTCTGTGTGGGATCGAGCCGACATGCAGGTGACGCTGCACGCGCTCCGCCTCAAGCCGTAGCGCTCCCATACGGTCGAGGAGCGTGCGGGTGTCGACCTGTCCGAGAGAGATGGGAGCCGACGACATCAGGAGCGCCCGTCCGCAAGCCCGATGTCGTGCTGCGCGCGGATGCGCGTCGACCGCGTATCGTAGTGGGTGATCTCATGGGATTGCTCCTTTGCGGTGGTCTCAATGTTCATGTTTTGTTCTAATGACGGGTTAACCTGAGAGGTGCACGACGTAGGGATGGTCGAGGTGCCGGAGAGGTCCGGCGGACTGGATCGACGCGAACTCGATCATCGCGGAAGGGGGCGGGTTGCGAACCGCGGGTGCATGGGCGTGCCCGCACCGCGGGGCGGACCCGATAGGGCTCCCGGCATTCCCTTTAGGGCGAGCCCGCCTTAACGAGGACGCAGACGTTGTGTCGTACGAACCCAGTCGAGAGATCACGGATGAATTGGCCATTCTGGGCGGCCGGTTTCGCGGGGACCGTCACCGTGGCGAACCTTGCCAGCCTGGGTGTCGCGATGACTCGCATGAAGCGCCGCCGCGGGCACCTGGCACCGGCCGCGGACGCGCCGCCGGTGAGCATCGTGCGGCCGGTCTGCGGGCTCGAGCCGTTCAGCGCGGAGACGTTGCGATCAGGCTTTCAACTCGACTATCCGTGCTACGAGAACGTGTTCTGCGTGGCCGACGCGAGCGATCCGATCATCCCGGTCTTGGACCGGCTGATAGCGCAACACCCAGCGATTCCGTCGCGCCTGCTCGTCGGCGAGGATCTCGTCAGCCACAACCCGAAGCTGAACAACTGCGTGAAGGGCTGGAACGCGGCCCAGCACGACTGGATCATTCTGGCGGATTCAAACCTTCTGATGCCGCGCGACTACGTCCAGCGGTTATTCGGCAACTGGCGGCACGATACGGGTCTCGTGTGTTCGACGCCTGCCGGGTCCCGGCCGGACGGGTTCTGGGCCGAGGTCGAGTGCGCATTCTTGAATACGTTGCAGGCGCGCTGGCAGTATGTCGGCGAAGCGATGGGCCTCGGTTT
>CAHJXE010000068.1 GCA_903644085.1 Hyphomicrobiales bacterium | reverse complement strand
CACGGTCTCCGGCCGGCTCGACGTGTCCGCGCGAGATCGGGGCGTTCGCACGCGGGCTGCTTCGCGCGGCGCGTCGGCGGATGGCGGCTCGATCGCCGTTACGGGCGACGCGGTGCGGCTCGTCGGCGCGAAACTCGACGCCGGAGGCCGCAACGGCGGCCGGATCCGGATCGGCGGTGACGCGCATGGCGGCGGCCCGATGCAGAACGCCTCGACGACGAGCGTCGACGCCGCGACGACCATCCGGGCCGACGCGAACGGCACCGGCCAAGGTGGCAACGTCGTGGTCTGGTCGCAGGACCGGACGGATTTCGCGGGTCTGATCTCAGCCCGCGGCGGAGCACAGGGCGGTGACGGCGGATTCGCCGAGGTCTCCGGCAAGCAGCTGTTGAATTACGAGGGCTTGGCCGACCTCTCGGCCGCCAAGGGACGGTACGGCACGCTGTTGCTCGACCCGTTCAACGTCCTCATCACGAACGGCGCCGACACCGGCACGACGAACGGGGGCGGCACCTTCACGCCGGGCCAGAACGACAGCGTCGTCAACGCCACGACGCTCCAGACCGCGCTGAACGCCGCCAACGTCACGGTCACGACCGGCGGCGCGGGCTCCCCGGGCGCACAGGCCGGCGACATCTCCGTCCTGGCGAACGTCGCCTGGACGGCGCCGACGGCACTCACGCTCTCGGCGTTCCGCAACATCGCGGTCGGAGCCCTTGCCGGCCCCGGCGCGAATATCAACGTTCCGAACGGCGGCACGCTGAACCTGCGTGCCGACAACAGCGGGTCCGGCACCGGCACGGTGACGTTCTCGACCGGGACCTTCACCGGCACGGTCACGGCCAATCCGGGCTCGGCCGTCAACATATTCTTCAACCCGACGAGCAACCCGGCCGGTAGCGGCGTCAACACGACGAGCTACGCGACGGTGGACAGCTTCGCCGCCGCCGTGACCGGCGGCGGCACGCTGACCGGTTACGCGCTGGTCAACACGCCGGCCGACCTGCAGAACATGCGTAACGACTTGGCCGGCATCTACGCGCTCGGCCGCAACATCGACGCGACGGGCGCCGGGTTCGCGCCTGTCGGCGACACCGCCGCGGGAGCGTTCACGGGCCAGTTCAACGGGCTCGGCCAGACGATCTCCAACCTGACGATCAACGGAGCGTCCGGCAATGGGACCGGCCTCTTCGGCGCCACGAACGGCGCCGGGATCAGGAATGTCACGCTCGCCAACCTCAACGTGGCGGGGCCCGACAATACCGGTGGCCTGGTCGGCACCGCGACGGGTGGCACGGTAACGGGCGTCGTGGTCGGCGGAAACGTGACGGGCGCCAACACGACCGGCGGCCTTGTGGGCGGCATGAACGGGACCGCGATCTCCGCGTCGTCGTCCTCCGCGACTGTCGCGGGCACCGACAACGTCGGCGGCCTCGTGGGAGCGGTCGAGGGCGGCTCGGTCTCGAACTCGTCCGCGACCGGCTCGGTGAATGGCGGCAACTTCGTCGGCGGGCTGATCGGTCTTGCCCAGGATACGGCCCTGACCCAGCTCTACGCGACGGGATCGGTCACGAGCACCGGCACCTATGCGGGCGGGCTGATCGGCGGGCTCGGCGGCGATGGCCCGGCGCCCGCCGTGACGACGCTGACGCAATCCTACGCGAACGGATCCGTCAACGGGCCGGCCTCCAACGGTCCGGCTTACGCGGGCGGCTTGATCGGGCTCGTCAGCAACGACACGACCGTCTCCGACACCTACGCGACGGGGCTGGTCAACGGAAGTACGGCCGCTGGCGGCCTGATCGGACAGCTCAACACCGTGCCGGCCGGCGGCGCCACGCCGCCGGCCTCGAACGGCTCGACGATTAACAATTCCTACGCGACCGGCCTCGTGACGGGCGCCGGCACGCGCGCCGGCCTGATCGGTAACGTGACCGGCGCGCTACAGACCGTCACCAATGCCTATTGGGACACGCAGACGACTGGTCAGACGACGAGCGCCGGTGGCCTGGGCACCGGTCAGACGACCGCGCAACTCCAGGGCGCGCTGCCGACCGGATTCAGCGGAGCCGTGTGGGGTCAGCAGGCGGCCAACACCTACCCCTACCTGAACTGGCGCTTCCCGAACGGCATCCTGGCGCCGTCCGGTTCCGTGCTCGACACGGCCGGCGCACCCGTGGCGGGGGAGCCGGTCCGGCTCGCGGCCGGCGGCAGCGCCACCAACCAGGTCAATTCGGGCGCCAACGGCTACTACTACGTTGCTCGTGATCCGCTCACCGGCGCGCAGCCGCAGGGAGCGACCGTCTACCTCGACGGCAACAACCGGGGCTCGTCCACGACCGACGCGCCGACGGGCGCCGGCGCTCTCCCGAATCTCGACGTGCAGGTCGGTCGCGGGCTCGTGCGGACCAACCAGACGACGACGGGCGCGCTCGCGGGCGTGCTGGCGAGCGCGGGGGACTCCGCGCTTTCGGCCAACATCCCCTACGCGGTCGCGGCGACGGGCGGCGTGCCGACCTTCGCGCCTTCCGTGGCGGCCTTCATCGAGGCCACGAACCCGGCCGGGCTGACGGTCGACCGGTCCATCGTGGCGGCAGGCGCCTTGCAGATCGCCAATGCGGGTTCCGTCACGCCGGCCGGCCCGATCACGATCGTGGCCGGGAACACCGTGCAGAGCACGGGCGGCAACGTCGTCATCGCGACCTCGCAATTTACGAACAACGCGGGTGTCAACGGCGTCCAGGCGACGGGCCGCTACCTGATCTACTCGAACGATTACGCGGCCGACACGCGCGGCGGGCTCGCGGGCGGCAACCTCTACGATCGTAGCTTCGCGACCTCGCCGGCCGCCACGATCCCCGGTACGGCGAGCACCTTCGTCTTCACGCGCCAGCCCGTTCTGACCTTCGGGGCGACGGACGAGACGCGTCAGTACGGCACGGTGCCGCCGGCTCCCACCGGGACGGTCACGGGCCTCGTCAACGGCGACACGGCAGCCGCATCCTTCACCGGCGCGCCGAACCTCACGGACACGACGAGCGTCACCACCGGGGTCGGCACCTATCCGGGCGCGATCCAGGTCACGCCCGGCTCGCTCGCCTCGACGATCGGCTACGCCTTCGCGTTCACCAACGCGGCGGTGTCGATCACCCCGGCGCCGCTCACCGTACAGGCCAACAACGCCTCCAAGGTTTACGGCAACGCGCTCGCCTTCGCGGGGACCGAGTTCACCGCAACCGGGCTGCGCAATGCCGACGCCGTCACGTCGACGACGCTGACGAGCACCGGCGCTCCCGCGACCGCGACCGTCGCCGGCAGTCCCTACGCGATCACGCCCTCGAACGCGGTCGGCACCGGGCTCGGCAACTACGCGATCAGCTACGCTCCGGGCGCGCTTACCGTCACGCCCGCCTTCCTGACCGTGCGCGCCAACGATCAAGCCAAGACGCAGGGCACGGCCTTCGCGTTCGCGGGCACCGAGTTCACCACGACGGGCCTTCGCAACGCCGACGCAGTGACGTCCGCCACGCTGGCGAGCGCCGGCACGCCCGCCGACGCGACGGCCACCGGTAGCCCCTACCCGATCTCGGTCTCGAACGCCCTCGGGGCCGGGCTCGGCAACTACATCATCTCCTACATGCCCGGTCAGTTCACCGTTGTGGCCGCCCCGGCTATACCGCCGGTCACGCCACCTACCACACCGGTGGTGACGCCACCCGTCAATCCGGTCGTCACGCCGGTGGTGACGCCATCGGTGACACCTGCGGTCGCACCGGTCACCAGCGCGCTCACCCTGGCGCTCCTCGGCGACACGCTCGACCGCCAACTCCCGAACTTCTCGCGGCCGATCTATAACCCGCCCGACCTCATCCGGGTCGCGGCCCTCGAGGGCGGGCCGACGATCGCCGCGGCGACGGATACGCTGTTCTTCGTCGAGACCGCCTCCACCGACCTCGACGCGGGGGTCGCAGCCTGCGAGCAGGGCAGCCAGCGCCGCCTCAAGGTCTACACGGATTGTGTCGGCAACGCGCTTGACCGCTACGCCGACGCGCTCGACAGCCGAAGCCTGCAACTGCCCGCTCCGCTTCGGAATGTCACGGGCGTGATCCGAGAGGCGGCGCGCCGCGTCCGGGCCGCGCGCACGATCGCGGAGGCCCGCACGGCCGTGAGGGTCGCGGTCACGGCGGTCCGCAAGGCGATCACGCTGATCCGCGCGGACGATCCGAACGTCGCGCGTCTGCAAGTCCGCCAGGGCAATGCGATCGCGTCCGCGCTGCGATCGGTCGAGACCCGGCTGTCACGGGCTGTCGGCCTGTAGGGCCGGGGTGGGTCGGAGCGAGCAGGAGCGTAGGGGCGATCGGGCGATGGCGCAGGCATCCGGTCTGAGGGTGACGGGAGCGGACTCGGGCTCGATCCTGTGTTGGATGCTGACCTGCGTGACGGCGGCTCTGCTCTGCGTCACGGCTCCCTCCTCGGCCCTCGCCGAGACCCGCGTGGCGCTCGTCATCGGCAATTCGAGCTACCAGAGCCTGAAAGCGCTCAAGAACCCGGCCAACGACGCGGGCGACATCGCGGCCGCACTCAAGGCACGCGGCTTCGACATCATCCAGGGCATCGACGTGGGGGCGGCGGAGATGAAGCGGCTCGTCGCCGGTTTCATCGACCAGGCGAAGCGCGCCGACGTATCGCTGGTCTATTACGCGGGTCACGGGTTCCAGGTCGCGTCGCAGAACTATCTCGTGCCGGTGGACGCCGTGATCCGCAGCCGGCAGGATGTCGCGGCCCAGACCATCGCCCTCCGGTCCCTGATCGATCCGCTCGACGGCACGCCCGGCAGCCATCTCGTGTTCCTGGATGCCTGCCGGAACAATCCGTTGCGCGACGGCGTGGAGGTGGAGGACCCGACGCTCCTCAACGGGCTCGCCCGTATCGGCGACGCCGCCAGCTCCTTTATCGCCTACGCGACGCGGCCGGACAACGTCGCCTTCGACGGCGGTGGCCGCAACAGCCCCTTCGCACAGGCGGTGCTCAGCCAGATCGGCACGCGCGGGCAGGATATTAACGCGATGATGATCGCGGTGCGCAACGACGTATTGGCGGCGACCGGCGGATTCCAGCGGCCGTCCGAGATCTCGTCCCTCACGCGTCAATTCTACTTCGTGCCGGGTCAAGCGGCCTCCCTGTCGCCCGAGACGCAGCTCTGGCAGCTCGCGAACGCGGTGCGCGAGCCCGCGCTCATGCGAATCTACCTGTCGCGCTACCCGGACGGCGCTCATGCGGCCGAAGCTCAGGCGTCGGTCAAGGTCGCGTCCCTGACGCCGACGTCCGGCACGGCGCGCAGCACCGCCGAGGGAGACCGGGTCGCGGACGACCCGCTCTGGGATCTGGCGCAGCGCTCCCGCATGCGCCCGCTCGTCGAGTTCTACCTCACGCGCAATCCGGACGGACGGCACGCCCCCGAGGCACGCCAGCTCCTGCAATCGCTGCCGAGCGCCGCCGACATCGCGCGCGAGCCGGCGACGCTCTGCGAGCAATCCGCCACACACCCGCGCGACGCGACCGCGAACACGCCCGGCGTCCCGTTGGGCGATCTCGCGCGCAACGCCGAGACCGCCATCGCGGCGTGCCGCGAGGCGCGCATCGCCCACCCGGAGACGCCTCACTTCACCGCGCTCCTCGCACGCTCGCTCGCGGCGGCCGGGCGACGCGACGAGGCGGTCGCGATGTATCGGGAGGCGGCCGAGCGCGGCAACCTGCGCGCCATGGTGAGCCTCGGTCTTCTGATGGAGACGGGCGACGGCCTGCCCAAGGACCCGAAGGGCGCGGTGGCTCTCTACGAGCGGGCATCGGAGGCCGGCTCGTCCGACGCCGCAATCAATCTCGCGGTCGACCTGATGCAAGGCATCGGCACGCCCAAGAACCCGCGGCGCGCCGTCGACCTGCTACGGCAGGCCGCGAGCGCGGGCTCGGCCATCGCCACCTACAATCTCGGCGTGCTCACGCAGGAGGGCGTCGCGGGCGATCGGGGCGCGGCGCTGGAGCTGTTCGTGAAGGCGACCGAGCTCGGCGACCCACGCGGCTACGTGCCGGCCGCGATCCTCCTCGACGAGGGCCGCGGGACCGGCAAGGACCCGGCGAAATCGGCCGAGATGCTGTTGCGCGGCGTCGCGTCCGATACGGGCGAAGCGCGCAGCGAGATCGTCCAGCGCTCCGGCAATTGGTCGAGCGACACGATGCGGGCCATCCAGGTCCGGTTGAAACGCGCGGGCTACTATCCCGGCCAAGTCGACGGACGCGGCGGCGCGAAGATGACGGCGGCGCTCGACCAGTGGCGCCGGGTCGGGAGCTTCGAACTCGGCCAGTAGGTCGGGGCACGCGGAGCCGGGTCGCGTTGCGGGCCCGCTATCGGCCGGATCTGTCGCCCGTCGGGGTCTTGACGGTCCTATAGCGGTCGAGGCGCACGGACATCATCGTGTCGAACTTGCCGCGCACCTCGGAGACCGACAGGCTCCTTCCGCCGTCGGCCCCGGAGCCGTAGAAGATCGTCTTGTTGGCGGCCGCGGGCGCGGGCAGGAGTTCGGCTGCCGCGGCGTCGGGCCTGCGGGCGATCTGGTCGAGCATGCGCTCCGCCCCGTCCGGTCCGAGGAAGTGGATGAGGTAGACTTCCCCGCCCGTGAGAGGCCGGCCGATGCGGCGCTGAAGGCGGAGCGCATCGCGCTTCAGCATCTCGGCCGCGAGCGCCGCCGAGAGGTAGGCGTCCCGGCGCAGTTCGAGGATGCGCGTCCGCTCCGAGCCGCCCACCTCGCCGTTCGCGAGGGCGCGCGCCTCGCTTTCCAGACCGTAGCGGGATCCGAACTCGCGCACGACGCCGAGCCACGTCCGCTCAATGAACTGGTAGAGGCCGGTCGCCGACGAGGTCTGCGCCTGGACCTCGGTGCGAAAGGCCGATTCCTTGTCCGCGATCGCCATGAGGAGGACCGGATCGACCTGCGTCGCCTTGGCGGCCTGCACGATCTTGTCGACGAGGTAGCGCCGGATCTTCATCGGCCCGAACAGGAGGAGCTCGTCAGGGTTGCGCGGGCCCGTCACGTCGAGCTCCTGGGCGAGCGAACGATAGGCCGCGAGCTCCGGCCGGTCCTGCCCGCCCGCCTTCAGCCCGGCGACGTTGCCCTGGAGCACCTGCTTGCCGGCGCTCTCCGACAGCTTGATCGAGGGCGCGGCCATCGGTGTCGCGGCGGCCGCATCGATCTTGTCCGGCGTGCTCGTCACGCGAATTTGCGAGGCCAAAGGTGAAGTCGGGTCGGCGTCGACGTCGGTCACGTCGTAGAGTTGAGCCGCCGTCTCGGGCGTCACCAGGATAACGGGTTTCTCTTCGCCGAGCGTCAGGATCGCGGTCGCCTGTTCGAGCTCTGCGTCCGCCTCGGGCGGAGCCGGCACCATCAGCCAGCCGACGCCGGCGCCGAGCATCGCGAGGAGCGCGATCGCCCCGATGCCGAGAAGAGGGCGACGCTCGAATTCAGGGATCGCGAGCCCGGCCCGCAGCGTCTGCCAAGGAGTCTCGCGCCCGCTCGCCGCGACGGGAACGGACGGGCGCTCGGCCATGAATGCCGCTATGGCCGGAAACCAGGGCGGCTCCGCCGAGTCGAGCTCGAGTGCCTTCAGGGCCGCAATCTCGTGTGCGAGCGACGCGGCAGCGTGGCGTCCGAGTCCGTGCCGCCTCCGAAGCGCGCGCTGCAAGCCGCCCGGGTCGCGTGCCGCGAGGTCGACCGCCGCGAACCAGAGCCGAAGCGGCGGGTCGGCCCGGGCGAAGGGCGTGTCCTCGCAGGGATAGCGCTTGAGGCGGCAGGCGCGGCATGCGACGGCCCGATGGCGCGGCTGGCGCGCGTACCCGGCATCCTGCCCACATGCCGGACAGGGCGACGCACGAAAGCGCAGCCGCGCGACCTCGTCGAGGCATTCCTCCTCGGACGGAAGACCGACGCCGGTGGGTGGATGGGCGGCCCGGCGTGTCATTCACCGAGCTTCAAATATCGCACCGCGATGCCGAGCGGCGAGCCGGGGCGGGCCACCTCCTCACCGAGCGTGCGGAACAACTCGTCGGCCTTCGGGGCGACGCCTGATTTCAGGAAGGTCAGCGGCTCGGTGCTGGCGATCCCGACGAGCAGTTGCGGTCTCGCCCCCGCGGCCGGCGATTGCAGACGCAGCGAGAAGGTCAGCCGCCGGCCGGTCCGCTTCGCGTTCCGGGAGAGGTCGTGCACGGCGCCCTCGTCGTCGACGAGCAAGATCTCGGCATTGCCGTCATCCGCCAAGTCCAGCGTCCCGGAGAGCTCCTCGCCGCTCTTCATGCGGTCCCGGTTGAGCGCGAGCTTCGGGATCTTCATGCGCCGCTGCACGGACTGCCGGGCGAGGACGTCGACGACCCCGCATTGCGCGGCCGTGACGAGGCGGAGCTGGATCTTCGCGTCGAAGCCGAGTGTGGAGGAGAACGCGTCGTCGAAGGACGAGAAGGACGGCGCGGCGGCTCCGAACGCCTCGATCGAGGCCTCGCGCGCGCCGACGGAGATCGGGCTGAGATAGAAACAGTCGCCGCCGCGGTAATCGCGGATATAGTTCGCGACCTGCTCGATGGGGGCGGTCAGCGGGGCGACCGGAACGGGAGCCACTGGAGGCGCGGCCGCAGCCTCGCGCTGCGGCGCCGGGGTGATCGCGGGAAGCGGTTCGGGTGACGGATTGACCGGGGCGGGGGAGACCGATTGTGTCGACCGGGCGAAAGCCGTTCCGGTCTGCGTCGAGAGGCGCGGGTTCGCCGGCACGGGCGGCACGTCTGGCGACGCGGCGGCCGGCACGGTCGCCTGGGATTGTGGCGAGATTTGCGGCAGAACCTGCGGGAGGACCGGTGGTTCGGGTGGCGCGGGCGCATCGACGGAGGGTGGGTCCAGCCGCCGACGCTGGGGCAACGCGGTCGCGGCGCGCTCCTCCAGCCGAGGACCGGTATCGACCGCGGTATCGGCGGAGGGCCCGTACGCTTGCAGGCCGAGATAGCCCGCCACGACGATGACGGCGAGCGCCGCCGTCGCGGAGCCGGCCAGGATCGCCCGACGCCCACCGCTCCCGGGCCTCGCTCCCGGTGGCCGACCAGCCTGAGTGCGAGCCTTGTCGAACGCTTTCGCGCTCCTGGCGGAGACGTTGCGCACAGCCCCGGCCGGGGAGGTCCAGGCCGCGACTTCCGCCATGCTGCCGATTCGGTTCTCCGGGACCGGCTGCAGCATCGCCTCCAGGAGCGGCCGCAGGCGTGCGTCGATCCCCATGAGGTCCGGGACGCTGCGTCGCTTCTCGACGACGTCGACCGGGTTCTGGCCCATGTCGAGGCGCCGGCCGAGCGCCGCCTCTGCGAGGACGAGACCGAGCGCGTAAATGTCCGAGCGCGGCGTCACGTTGCCTCCGTGGAGGCCGAGTTGCTCGGGCGACACGTAACCGTACTTGCCCGCGAAACCGTCACCGATCACGGTCGCGCCGCCGAGCGACGATCGGGCGATGCCGAAATCGATGATCTTCGCGCGGGCCGGATCGGCGTCGGGCAGGATCACGTTGTCGGGCGAGACGTCGCGATGGATGATGCCGAGCGTATGCGCGGCCTGCAGCCCCGACGCGAGACGCCGCCGCAGCGTGTCGAGGGCCTCCACGGTCAGCGGCCCACGCGCCGCGATGTCGGACAGAGCCTCGCCCGGAACGAACTCCATCGCGAGGTAGGGCAGCCCGAGCGGCTTGTCGATCGAGAACACGTAATAGCGGGTGATGGCTTCGTGGTGCAGGTTGTGGAGGGCGGATGCCTCCTTCCTGAACAAGGCGACCGCGGAGCCGCTCTGGGCGAATTCCGGCTTGATCGTCTTGATCGCGACCTCGTCGCCGGTCTCGATCGCGTGGCCGAGATAGACCTCGCCCATGCCGCCTGTCGCGACCAGCCGGTCGATCTCGTAGAGGTCGTTGAGGCGTGTGCCCGGGCCGATCCGCCGGACCGGCCCCGTCGCGATGATCGTCTCGTCGCTCATGCGCCACCTCCGGCGATGGTGGCCCGGATCGTGTCGCCCGACACGATCACGGTCTCGAGCCGTCCCCCCGACGACGGTCCGGTCTCGACGAGGAAGCTCGCGACCGCGACCGTGACGTTGTCGGCCGCACCTCTCTCGAGCGTCAGCGCGACGAGCCCGTCGCAGGCGGCCTGCGGCCGAGCGGCGCTCGCGTGGGTGAGGATCTCGTCGTCATCGACATGGCCGGTCAGGCCGTCCGAGCAGACCACGAAGACGTCGCCGGGCAGGATCGTGCCGATCTCGAACTCGACCTGCGGCGTCTCCGCGACCCCGATCGCCCGGGTGATGACGTTGCGCCGCGGCCAGGTCAGGGCCTCGGCGGACGTGAGGATGCCGCGCTCGACGAGGTCTCGCGCCTCCGTGTGATCGCGCGAGATCTGCGCGATAGCGCCTCCCCGGATCTGATAGACGCGGCTGTCCCCGGCCCACACGCAGGCGAAATCGGCCCCGAACACGATCAGGATCGCGACCGTCGAGCCCGCGACGCGGCCGGCCGCTCCGTAGGTGCTCCACACCGAGGCGTTCGCCCGGATGAGCCTGTCCTCGACGCGGGCGAGCAGGTCGGCGGCCGAGACCGCGACGCCGATCGAGGCCAGCGCCTCGACGACGGCGGCGCTCGCGATCGCGCCGTCCTCGTGTCCGCCCATGCCGTCCGCCACAGCGACGATGCCGAGTTCGGGCACGATGAGACCCCGGTCCTCGTTCTCGCCACGCACGCATCCCGCATGGGTCGCGAGGCCGAACTGCCCGACGAGCGCGGGGCGCGTGCCGACATCGTCGGGCGACGGCATCGCCACCACCGTCACGTCACGCTCAGGCGGTGCGTGCATCGAACTCACCGTGGAGCATCCCGGCGAACAGGTAGGGGTCCGGCATGCGGCGGCTGGCGAGAACCCGTTCGCCGTAGTCCTCGCCGCCGAGCGTCCACCAATAGGTCATGGCAGCGTGCACCTGGGCGGCGTCGAAGACGCGGAAGGCTGCGAGGGTCTCGTGCAGATCCGGACCTCCGACCAGGCCATCGCCGCGCGTGCGGATCGCGTCGCCCGGCAGCATCGGCGGCGTCGCGGGGCCCGGCCCCGTCATGCGGACGATCCCGGCCGAGAGCCGGTCGAAATCGCCGTCCTGGAGCGCCGAGATGAGCAGGTCCTCGACCTGCGCGAGCCAGCCGTCGAACGGCTCGATCTCCGGCGGCGGCAAGCGCTCGCCGGGTTCGGCCTGGGCGAACACCGTCAGCGGAAAGTAGCGTCCGACGCCATCGACGGAGGGCATGAACGCGCCGAGGACGGGCGAGCCGCATATCTCGCCGCCGAGCCAGAACCGCCAGATCGGCGCCTTGAGGAAGGTCGATTGCCAGGCCGGGCCGAGCGCCATCCGGCTCGCGGAGAGCCCGGCCTGCATCCACGGTTCCCAGGCCGACAGGAAATCGCGCGAGGTGCCGATCGCCACGAAATCGCGCTTCGCCGGGAGTTTTCCGTAGAGGCCGCACCGCACGCCTCACAATCCTACGGGACAGCGGAACTCCCGCAGGGCCGCGAGTGCGAGGGGGTTCTGGCTCGTGTTGGCGGAGAAGCGGTAGGACAGTTCACGCCCCGCGGCGGTCAGCGTCGCCACGACATCGTCGCCCTGCTTGAGGATCGAGCCGGTGTCGAGCAACCGGAACAGCGACCAGGGACCCTGCTTGTCGGCGAGGACCGTCGGCGGCGTCGCGCCCCCGAAGAAGCCGCCGGACGAGCCCTCGATCATGAGCGTGGTGCGGCCGGGGCTCGCGGCGCCGGGCCATTGTACGGTCGAGGCGGTGTTGATGCCCTGCTGCGTCGTGACCGGGCTGCCGTTGACGTCGAGCTTGGCACGCTGCGCGTCGCCCGTGAGGGTCAGCGGCGTCACGGCGAGCGCCAGCGCCGGCATGTTGCCGTTGCCGAAGAACACGTCGCGGATCTCGCTCGCGCGCTGGAATTCGCGCAGGCTCGCGGCCGAGAACGAGCGCGCGACCTGGTTGTCGATCCGCCAGCTCCATTGCGGCTTCGAGCGGTCGATATAGGGCCCGAGGTTCTCCTTGGTGAACTTGTCGAAGACGTTGCCGGGCGCGAAGAGCTTGGCGAAGTCCGCGAACGGGATGTCGCGGTCGCTCGCCTTGAAGAAGGGGAAGCGGTTGGCGGCGAGCTGCTGGCAATCGCGCGAGACCTGGTCCGCGAAGGTCTGGTTGAGCTGGGACACCACCGCGCCGGCCGCACTTCCCTCGAACTCGCCCGCGACCTGCCGCAGCATCGACTCGAAGGGCTGCGGGAAGCGCGAGGCGAGCGCGCGCAAGGCCCGTGTCTGGGCGACGATTGCGAGGTTCGCCCCCTGCGCCTCGTTCGGGTTGGTGGCCTGGATGGCGCTGTTCTTCAACTCGTTCAGGTTCTGGATGAGCGTGTCGATCGTGCGCCGTCCCGCCTCGCCCTCGAGCAGGAGGTGGAAGGGCTTGAACGCGGCCTCGATGGCGGCGCCCGGCGCCTCGGCGGTCGGGATGGCGAAGCGGTCCCCACC
>CAHJXE010000067.1 GCA_903644085.1 Hyphomicrobiales bacterium | reverse complement strand
CCTCGTCGCGCGCCTTCTTGGCGGCGCCGACCTCGCGCGAGAGCGCGTTCCGGCGCTCCTGCGCGGCCTGCAACGCGGAGACGGCCGCGCGACGCGTCTCGTCGAGTGCGATCAGCCGCCCCGAGAGCGGGTCGAGCCCGCGGCGTCGAAGCCCGGCATCGAACGCGTCCGGATCGTCGCGGATGAGGCGGATATCGTGCATCGCGGACCTATGTGACTCCGGGCAGGGCGGCCGACTCGACATGTAGCCGAGCTTGGCCGGAAAGACATCGCGTCACGCGGGAAGCGGAGACATCGAAGACGCTCGCCTCGGAGCAAGGCCGTCACACGTGTAGGTAGCGGTCCTTCACCCCGGGGTCGGCTCTGAGCTCCGCGCTGGTGCCCGTCCAGACCACGCGGCCCTTCTCGATGACGACGTGGCGGTCCGCGAAGGCCGCCAGCGCGTCGACGTTCTTGTCGATGACGAGGATCGACTGCCCCTCGGCCTTCAGCGCTTTGAGCACCGACCAGATCTCCTCCCGGATGAGGGGCGCCAAGCCCTCCGTCGCCTCGTCGAGGATCAGGAGCTTCGGGTTCGTCATCAGCGCGCGGCCGATCGCGAGCATCTGCTGCTCGCCCCCCGAGAGCTGGTTTCCCATGTGTGTGCGCCGCTCGCGCAGGCGCGGGAACAGGCGGTAGGTCTCGGGCAGGATCCAGCGCGCGCGGCCCTCCCGGGCGGCGGCGGTCGCCACGAGGTTCTCCTCGACCGAGAGGTTCGGGAAGATCTGCCGCCCCTCCGGCACGAGGCCAAGGCCGGCCTGTGCGATGCGGAACGAGGCGCGCCGGGCGATGTCGCGGCCCTCGAACGCGATGGAGCCCGCGCTCCCCCGCATCAGCCCCATGATCGTGCGGACCGTCGTCGTCTTGCCCATGCCGTTGCGGCCGAGCAGCGTCACGACCTCGCCCGCCCCGACGGCGAACGACACGTCGAATAGGACTTTCGCCGGGCCGTAGGCGGCCTGGAGGCCGGAGACGCTGAGCATCAGGCGGCCTCCTCGCCGAGATACGCGGCCCGGACCGCGGGGTCGGCGCGGACGCTGTCCGGCGCGCCCGTCGCCACGATCTCCCCGTAGACGAGCACCGAGACACGGTCGGCGAGCGCGAAGACGGCCTCCATGTCGTGCTCGACGAGCAGGATCGCGCAGCTGCGTTTCAGCTCGCGCAGGATCTCCACGATGCGGCGGGTCTCCTCGTGGCTGGTGCCGGCGAGCGGCTCGTCCAGCAGGATCAGCTTCGGATCGGTCGCGAGCGCGATCGCGAGTTCGAGCTGGCGCTTCTCGCCGTGTGACAGGAACCCCGCTTGCATGTGGGCGCGCGTCCCGATGCCGAACCGGTCGAGGAGCGCCGTCGCGGGGTCGTTCAGCGCGGGGTCGTGGCCGGCGGCGCGCCAGAACCTGAAGCTCGAGCCGGAGCGTGCCTGCACGGCGAGGGCCACGTTCTCCAGCACGGTGAAGCGGGGCAGGATCGTGGTGATCTGGAAGGAGCGCGCGAGGCCGAGGCGGACGCGCTCCGGCATCGTGGCGCGGGTGACGTCGCGGCCCGCGAAGAGGATACGGCCGCCGTCGGGTCGCGCGGTGCCCGAGAGCTGGTGGATCAGCGTCGTCTTGCCGGCCCCGTTCGGGCCGATGACCGCGTGCAGCTCGCCGGGCTCGACCGCGAAGCTGACGTCGTTCGTGACGCGGAGCGCCCCGTAGCTCTTCGCGAGGCGCTCGACGCGGAGGATCGGGCCACTCATGCGCGGCGTCCGAAGAGCCCGGTCAGGCCGCCGCGCGCGAAGAGCACGGCCAGGATCAAGAAAGGCCCGAAGACGATCCGCCAGTGCTCGGTGAAGTGCGCCAGCACCTCCTCGGCGAGCAGGAACGCGACCGTGCCGAGGATCGCGCCGTGCAGCGAGCCGAGGCCACCGAGCACAGCCATGAAGATCAGGTCGCCCGAACGCTGCCAGCTCATCGTGGCCGGGCTCACGAACCCGGTCTGGTTCGCGAGGAGCACGCCCGCGAGGCCCGCCACGACGCCGGAGATCGCGTAGGCGACGAGGCGGTACCCGAACGGCGCGAACCCGATTGCCTCCATGCGGGTCGCGTTCTCGCGCGTGCCCGCCAGCACGCGCCCGAAGCGGGACGCCACGAGCCGGCGCAGGCCGAGATAGACGGTGCCGAGCACCGCGAGCGCCACGTAGTAGAGCGCGCGGTCGCCGGCCAGGAGGTCGCGCCCGAGGACGAGGCTGCGGCCGGGCAACGTCATGCCGTCGTCGCCACCGTAGCCCGCGAGCGCGCTCGCCAGGAAGAACATCATCTGCCCGAACGCGAGCGTGATCATGATGAGGTAGACGCCCTCGGTGCGCAGCGCGACCGCGCCGGTCACGAGCGCGAAGGCGGCCGAGACCGCGAGCGCGACGGCGCTCTGGGCGACGATGTCGGTCACGCCCTCGGCCGACAGGATGCCGACCGCGTAGGCGCCGATGCCGAGGAAGGCCGCATGGCCGAAGCTAACGAGGCCGGCGTACCCGATGAGTAGGTCGAGCGACAAGGCGGCGAGCGCCAGCACGACCACGCGGGTCATGAACGACATGACGTAGGCCTCGCCGCCCAACGGGGCGGCGAGCGGCACGAGGGCCAGGAGGCCGAAGACCACGACCGGGACCAGCGTCCCGGGCCGATCGAAGGCCGGCGTCGCGGGTTCGGGCAGGACCGCGACGTCGCTCATCGCCGGGCCGGAAACAGGCCGGCCGGCCGCACGAAGAGCGTCGCGGCCATCAGAATGTAGACGAGCATCGGGGCGATGGCCCGGCCGGTCTGGCTGGCGGCTGCCGGGTCCAGCACCAGCTTGAGAAGGGCCGGGGCCACGAAGCGGCCGAGCGTGTCCACGAGGCCGACGAGGAGCGCCGCCAGGAACGTCCCGCGGATCGACCCGATGCCACCGATCACGATGACCACGAAGGCGAGGATCACGACCGTGTCGCCCATGCTGGGCTCGACCGACAGGATGGGCGCCACCATCGCGCCCGCGAAGCCGGCGAGCATCGCGCCGAACCCGAACACGAAGGTGAAGAGAAGCCGGATGTCGACGCCGAGCGCCGAGACCATCGGGGCGTTCGACGCGCCCGCCCGGATCAGCATGCCGAGACGGGTGTGGTTGACCACGACGTAGAGCAGCAACCCGACCCCGAGCCCGGCCGCGATGATCGCCACGCGGTAGACCGGGTAGAGCACCCCGTCCGCGATCTCGATCGAGCCCGACAGCGCGGCCGGCACGTCGATCGACAGAGGCTCGACGCCCCAGATCATGCGCGCCGCCTCCGTCAGGAACACGATGACGCCGAAGGTCGCGAGCACCTGGTCGAGATGGCTGCGCGCGTAGAGGTGCCGGAAGACCAGGAGTTCGAGCACGAGGCCGATCACGAGCGCTGTCGGCAACGCGGCCGCGAGCCCGAGCACGAAGGAGCCGAACATCGCGCTGAAGGCCGCCGCCAGGTAGGCGCCCACCATGTACTGGACGCCGTGCGCGAGGTTGATGAAGTCCATGACGCCGAAGACGAGCGTCAGCCCGGCCGCCACCAGGAACAGGATCAGCCCGAACTGGAGGCCGTTCAGGATCTGGATCAGGAGAAGCGTGGTGGACATCTGGACTCCGCTTCTGCCCGCCTGCGGGGAGAAGTCGAGTCGCACGCCAGTGCGACCGAATGAGGGGCGATCGGCAGGGGAAGGGCGGCCCCTCACCCGGTCGAGGGCTACCGCCCTCGACTCGACCTCTCCCCGTTCGCACGGGGAGAGGCAGGCTGCGCCGTCAGTTCGTCGCCGCGCAGTCCTTCGCGTAGGGGTCGGCGTAGTTCGAGAAGACCTTCTCGGAGATCTGCGTCTCGAACTTGCCGTCCGGGCGCTTGCCGACCTTGGTCAGGTAGAAATCCTGGATCGGAAAGCCGTTCTGGCTGAACTTGAAGTCACCGCGCAACGAGGTGAAGTCGGCTTTCAGCATGGCTGTGCGGAGTGCCTGCTTGTCCGCCACGTCACCCTTCGTGGCCTTCACGGCGGAATCGATCAGGAGTGCCGCATCGTAGGCATGGAACGCGTAGCTGGCCGGGACCGCGTTGTAGGCCGCGAGGTAGCCCGCGACGAACCTCTTGTTCTGCGCGGTATCGAGGTCCGGCGCCCAGTTCGAGCCGGAGAACATGCCGAGCGCCGCCTCGCCCTGCGCGGGCAGGGTCGATTCGTCGACCGTGAAGGCGGACAGGACCGGGATGCGGTCGGCGAGGCCCGCCTGCTTATACTGCTTGATGAAGTTCACGCCCATGCCGCCCGGCAGGAAGGCGTAGATCGCGTCCGGCTTCATCGAGGCGATCTTCGAGATCTCGGACTGGAAGTCGAGCGTGTTCAGCGGCACGTAGGATTCCTCGACGACCTCGCCCTTGTAGTCGCGCTTGAAGCCGGAGATCGCGTCCTTGCCGGCCTGGTAGTTCGGGGCGACGAGATAGGTCTTCTTGTAGCCGCGCGCCTGCGCGACGTGGCCGGACACCTGATGAACCTGATCGTTCTGGTAGGAGGTGGAGAAGTAGAAGGGGTTGCAGCCCCGGCCGGCGAGGGTCGACGAGCCGGCGTTCGGGCTCACGAGGAATACCTTCGAGTCCGTCACCGGCTTCACGATCGCGCCGAGCACGTTCGAGAAGATCGGCCCGACGATGAAGTCGACCTTGTCGCGGTCGATCAGCGCCTTGACCTTGGTGACCGCGACGTCCGGCTTCAGCTCGTCGTCGACGACGAAGACCTCGGCTTCGCGCCCGCCGAGCTTGCCGCCGAGGTCCTTCAGCGCGAGCTCGAAGCCGTTCTTCGCCTGCACCCCGAGCGCCGCCGGCGGACCGGAGAGGCTGAGCACGAGCCCGACCTTCACCTTCTCCTGGGCCTCCGCCGCGCACGCCACCGCGAGGCTGACGGCCGCCGCGAGACCGAAGCGCATCGTGCTCATCTGCTTCATGCCCAGGCCCTTTGCCGAGAATTTCGCCGTCTCCTGGGCGCAGGGATCGTGCCGATCCGCTTGCCAGAGAATGTTTGAAGCTTAAAATAAATCTCGGTCCGCTCGCAAGCGGAACGCGAGCGGGGAGGGAGCCGGTGGCCGTCAGCGCGCATGTCGACACCTTCGCGTGCGACAACCTCCCGGCCCGCGAGCTGTGGCCGGAGATCCTCGACGGCCATGAGGCTTACACCTACCCCGAGCGGCTCAACTGCGTCGTGCCGCTCCTGGACCGCTGGATCGCGGAGGGGCGTGGGGACGCGCCCTGCCTGTTCAGCCCCGACGGCGACCTGACATATCGTGAGCTGTTCGAGCTCGTGAACCGGACCGCGAACGTCCTCGTGCACGATCTCGGCCTCGTGCCGGGCGCGCGGCTCTTCCTGCGCTCGGCCAACAACACCTCCATGGTGGCGACCTACCTCGCGGGGCTGAAGGCGGGGCTCGTGGTGGTGGCCACCATGCCGCTCCTGCGCGCGAAGGAGATCGCCTTCCCGATCAACAAGGCGAGGATCGCGGTCGCGCTCTGCGACGGCAAGCTCGCCGACGAGATGGAGAAGGCGCGGCCCGCGACGCCGGGTCTGCGGCGCATCGTCTATTGGGGCACGGGCGAGCCGGACTCGCTGGAGCGCATGGTCGAGCGCGCGAGCCCCGTCTTCGAGGCGGTCGACACGGCGGCGGACGACGTGTGCCTCATCGCGTTCACGTCGGGCACGACGGGGGAGCCCAAGGGCTGCATGCATTTCCACCGCGACATGCTGGCGATCTGCGACGGCTTCGGCGGGCATATCCTGCGCGCGACCCAGGCCGATCGCTTCATTGGCTCGGCGCCCTTCGCGTTCACGTTCGGGCTCGGCATCGTGCTCTTCCCGATGCGGATCGGCGCGTCCTTCGTGGTGCTGGAGCGGGCGGGGCCCGACGACCTGCCGCCCGCGATCGAGCGGTTCGGCGCGACGATCTGCTTCACGGCCCCGACCGCCTACCGGGCGATGATCGCGAAGCTCGGGGCGCACGACACCTCCTCGCTGCGCAAATGCGTCTCGGCCGGCGAGACGCTGCCGCGCGCCACCTTTGAGGCCTGGCACCGTGCGACCGGCATCAAGCTCATCGACGGCATCGGCGGGACCGAGGTGCTGCACATCTACATCAGCGCGGCGGAGGAGGAGATCCGCCCCGGCTCCACCGGCCGTGCCATCCCGGGCTACCAGGCGAAGATCGTCGACGCCGAGGGCCGCGACGTGCCGCCGGGCACGGTCGGGCGACTCGCGCTGCGCGGCCCGATCGGCTGCCGCTACCTCGACGACCCGCGCCAGACGAATTACGTCCAGCACGGCTGGAACCTGCCCGGCGACAGCTTCCTCATGGATGAGGACGGCTATTTCTGGTACCAGGCGCGCTCGGACGACATGATCATCTCGGCCGGCTACAACATCGCCGGACCCGAGGTGGAATCGGCGCTCCTCGCGCATCCGGCCGTGCAGGAATGCGGCGTCGTCGGCGCGCCGGACGGGGATCGCGGACAGATCGTCAAAGCCTATATCGTGGCCGCGCCCGGCTGCTCTCCCGACGACGCTCTGGCGCGAGAACTCCAGGATTTCGCGAAGGCCGAGATCGCGCCCTATAAATACCCGCGCGCGATCGAGTTCGTGGCGGCGCTGCCGAAGACGAGTTCGGGCAAGCTCCAGCGAGTCGAGCTGCGCCGCCACGCCGCCGAGACTGTGCTCGCGCGTGCCAGCGCGACATGACACCATCGAGGTCGGGAGAGGCCGTCGTGAGATCGAACCACATGAGAACCCAGATCGCCGGCCTAGCGGGCGCAGCCCTGGTGCTGAGCTTGAGTGCAGCGCGGGCCGAGGAGGCGACCACCATCAAGGTGGGCTGGACCATTCCGGCCGAGGAATCGAAGTACTGGATGATGCGCCGGCCCGACGCCTTCGCGGGGCTCGGCAAGACGTGGAAAATCGAGTTCGTGCAGTTCCAGGGCACGCCGCTCATCACGCAGGCGCTGGCCGCGGGCGCGGTGGATTGCGGCACGCAGGCGCCGCTCGCGCTGGCGCAGGGCGCGATCGGGGGCGGGCTCAAGGCCGACATCGTGGCCCAGCACGTCGCCGAGAAGGCCGGCAGCTTCTCCGTCTACTGGGCGGTGAAGAAGGACTCGCCCATCACGTCGCCGGCCGAGCTCAAGGGCAAGACCGTGTCGATCAACGCGCTCGGCGGTGGCATCTACGCGCCCTTCGCCCTGCT
The DNA here is from genome assembly GCA_903644085.1 of Hyphomicrobiales bacterium. Taxonomy (GTDB): domain Bacteria; phylum Pseudomonadota; class Alphaproteobacteria; order Rhizobiales; family Beijerinckiaceae; genus Enterovirga. The sequence continues at coordinate 5,394 of CAHJXE010000067.1, read as the reverse complement.
CCTCAAGAAGAACGGGGTGGACGCGCAGAAGGACATCAAGATGGTCGAGATCCCGTTCCCGGTCTCGGAGGACGCGCTGAAGACGGGCCGCGTCGACGCCGCCGTCATGAACCAGCCCTTCGCCGCGAAGGCCGAGGCGAACGGGACGATCCGCAAGCTCTTCTCGCTCGCCGACCAGCAGGCCGACATCGTGCATACGGTGGAGGCGTGCCGCAAGGACTTCGTCCAGCAAAATCCAAACCTGGTCAAGACTTACGTGAAGGCGATCACGGCCGGGATGAAGCTCGCTCTCGCCGACCGGGCCGAGACGCTGAAGGTCGTGTCCGAGGTCATGAAGGTGCCGGTCCCGGTGCTCGACACCTACCTCCTCAAGGACAACGACTTCTCGCGCGACCCTACGGCGGCGCCGAACTTCGCGGCGATCCAGACGCTTTACGACGGCTACGCCGAGACCGGCCTTCTGCCGCGCAAGCTCGACGTGCAGGAGTTCCACGATCCCGCCGTGACGGCGCCGCTGCAGTGAGCCGGTGAGCGCGGCCCGGGCGATCCCGAACGCGAGCGTCGCCCCGGCCGCGTCAGCCGGCGTCGCGACGTCAGGTGTTGTCTTGTCGGGCGTTTCGAAGACCTTCCGCCGGCGCGAGGGCGGCGAACATCTCGCGCTCTCCGCGATCGATCTCGCGGTCGCCGAGGGCGAGTTCGTGTCGATCCTCGGCCCGTCGGGCTGCGGGAAGTCGACGCTCCTCTACATGCTGGGCGGGTTCGTGGCGCCCTCGTCGGGCTCGATCCGGGTCGGCGACCGGCCGGTCACCGGCCCGGGGCCTGACCGCGGACCGGTCTTCCAGGAGTTCGCGCTGTTTCCCTGGAAGACGGTGCTCGGCAACGTCGCCTACGGGTTGCGCGAGCAGGGCGTCGCGCGCGTCGCCGCGGAGGCGCGCGCCCGGGCGCTGATCGCACAGGTCGGGCTGAAGGACTACGAGACCTTCTACCCGAAGGAGCTGTCCGGCGGCATGAAGCAGCGCGTCGCGATCGCCCGTACGCTCGCCTACGACCCGGCGATCCTCCTCATGGACGAGCCGTTCGGCGCGCTCGACGCGCATACGCGGACCCGGCTCCAGAACGATCTCCTCTCGCTGTGGGAGCGCGACCGCAAGACGGTGCTCTTCGTCACGCACTCGGTCGACGAGGCCGTGTTCCTGTCGGACCGCGTCGTCGTGATGAGCCGCTCGCCCGGCCGCATCAAGGCCGACGTCACGATCGACCTGCCGCGCCCGCGTCGCCGCGCCGACCTGCTTCTCGACGCGCGCTACCAGCGCCACGTGATCGACCTCGAGCGGCTGATCGACGACGCGCCGGACGTTGGAGTGCGTCCGTGAGCGTCGCGGTTAGCCGCTTCACCCCGCGTCCGGCCTTGGCCGGCACGGGGAGAAGTCGAGTCACGCGTCAGCGTGACCGGATGAGGGGCGCATGACACGCGACGCCGCTCGCGAGCCTGTGCCCCTCACCCGGTCGGCCGCTGCCGCGTCCGACTCGACCTCTCCCCGCAAGCGGGGAGAGGAGAGCACCTGGATGAGGGGCCTCGCGACCCTCCCCGGGCTACCGCCGCTCCTCGCGATCGGGGGCCTTCTCGCCGCGTGGCAGGCCGCGAGCCTCGCGGTCGGGCTGGACAGCCTGCCCGGCGTGCCCGCGACGCTGGCGGCCTTCCCGGACCTGATCCGCGACCCCGACACGATCCGCAACATCGCGGATTCGCTGCGGCGCATGGTGGTCGGCTTCGCGGCGGCGCTCGCCCTCGCGCTGCCGCTCGGCATCCTCATGGGACGCAGCCGCACCTTCGCCCGGCTGATGAACCCGCTCCTGATGGTGACCTACCCGGTGCCCAAGGCGGCGCTCATGCCGATCATCATGTTGTGGCTCGGCGTCGGCGACCTCTCGAAGACGCTGGTCATCGTGTTCGCGGTCAGCCTCCCCGTGATCTACCACGCCTATGCGGGCGCGCGGGCGGTCGAGGAGAAGATGCTCTGGTCGGCGGCCGCCATGGGCATGTCCGGCCCCGCCCGCCTGCTGCGCGTCGTGGTGCCGGCCGCTCTCCCTGAGATCCTGGTGGGGTGCCGGACCGGGATCGTGATCGCGCTGATCACCATGGTGACGAGCGAGATGATCGCCAGGCAGTCAGGCATCGGCAACCTCATCTTCAACTCGCTCGATTTCGCGCAGTACGAGACGGTCTACGCGATGATCGTGGTGGTGGGCGTGCTCGGGATCGTGCTCGATATCGCGTTCGAGCGGCTGCGCACCGCGCTCGTCGGCTGGGCGAGCCCGGTCGGCGAGGTCGCGGTCGCGTCGGCGTGAGCGCGCGCCTCCTCGCCCGCGCGCCGATCGGGTTGCTGCCGATCGCCGTGCTGATCGGGATCTGGCAGGCGGTCGCGCTCTCTGGCCTGGCCCCGCCTGCGTTGCTGCCGCGGCCGGCCCTCGTCTTCGCGCGCGTGTTGGAGCAACTCGGCCAGCCCGAGTTCCTGCTGCACGCCGCCGCGACCCTGCGCCGGCTCTTCGCGGGCTTCGTCGTGGCCCTGGTCCTCGGCGTCGCACTCGGTCTCGCGGCTGGCGTAAATCGGCGCGTCGACGCGGTCGTGCGGCCGCTCGTCCGCATCCTCGCGCCGATTCCCAAGATCGCGCTCTACCCGGCGCTGATCCTGACGCTCGGCTTCGACGACGCGCCGAAGATCGTGCTCGTCGCGGCCGACTCGTTCTTCCCGATCCTGCTCGCGACGTTGCAGGGCGCGCGCGCCGTCGAGCCGAAGCTCGTCTGGGCGGCGCGCGCCGCCGGCACCTCCGCGGCGGCGTCGATCTACAAGGTCGTGCTGCCGGCGACGTTGCCCGCGATCCTGACGGGTTGCCGGATCGGGCTCGTGGTCTCCTGCATCGTGGTGTTCCTGGCCGAGATGATCTCCTCGACGGACGGTCTCGGCTGGGTGCTGGTCAACGCCGCCCGCAGGTTCCAGACCGTCGACATGTTCGTGCCGCTGATCGCCATCTCGGTCCTCGGCCTCGCGCTGAACCTGGGCCTCTCGGCAATCCGCGCGAGGCTCCTCGTCGGGTTCCCCGAGGAGGCCTAGAGCTCGGTCCGCAGCCGCCAGAGTTCCGGGAACAGCACCACGTCCAGCATCTTGCGCAGATACGAGACGCCGGCCGTGCCGCCGGTACCGCGCCGGAAGCCGATGATGCGCTCGACCGTCGTCACGTGCCGGAAGCGCCAGAGCCGGAACGCCTCCTCCAGGTCGACGAGCTCCTCGGCCAGCTCGTAGAGCTCGAAATGTCGGTCCGGCTCGCGGTAGACGGCCGTCCAGGCGGCCAGCACCGTGTCGTCCTGCGGCATCCGTTCGCCGAGGTCGCGTTCGAGGATGGCGGGCGCGATCGGGAAGCCGCGACGGGCGAGGGCCCGGACGGCCTCGTCGTAGATGGAGGGCTCGACCAAGGCCTGCTCGACCACGGCGAGCCGCGCCGGGTCGTGCCGATGCGGCTCCAGCATCGCCCGGTTCTTGTTGCCGAAGCGGAACTCGATCGCCCGGTACTGGAAGGACTGGAAGCCGGAGGAGTTGGCGAGATGCGGCCGGATGCCGGCATATTCGGGCGGCGTCATGGTGGCGAGCACCGTCCAGGCCGAGACGAGCTGTTCCATGATGCGCGTGATGCGCGCCAGCGCCTTGAAGCCGTGCGGGAGGCGATCGGCCCGGATCGCCGCGATCGCGCCGTCCGTCTCGTGCAGCATGAGCTTCATCCAGAGCTCGCTGACTTGATGCTGGACGATGAACAGGAGCTCGTTGCGGTCCGGCGAGAGCGGATGCTGGGCAGCGAGCAGCCGGTCGAGGTCGAGGTAGTCCGCGTAGGACATCTCCTTCGCGAAATCGAGCTTGGCGTCGTGCCAGGCATCGGGTCCGGCGCCGTCAGGGCCGTCCTTCGGCCGCAGCACGGTTCCCGGCAGGTGATCGTCCGGGTCGCGCTGGCGGGCTTCGTCGCTCACGTGACGGCTCCCGCGCCGGCCGGTTCGAGATCGCGCCAGGCCTCGTGCTCGAACACCTTCTCCATGGCGGTGACCGCGTCGTAGACGTCGACGCAGCGCAGGTAGAGCGGCGCGAAGCCGAAGCGCATCGCGTCGGGCTTGCGGAAGTCACCCACGATGCCGCGCCGGATCAGCGCCTGCACCACTCCGAATCCCTCCGGGTGCCGGACCGACACGTGGCTGCCGCGCATCGAGCCGTCGCGGGACGAGGCGAGTGTGGTGCCGAAGCGGGCGAGCCGCTCGTCATGCAGCGCCACGAACAGATCGCAGAGCGCCCGGCCCTTGGCCGCGAGATCGCGCATCTCGACATCCTCGAAGGCGTCGAGCGCCGCCTCGAAGGCGAGGAGCGACAGCATGGGCGGCGTCGAGCAGAGCGCGGCCCGCATGCCGTCCGCGCGAGCGAACTCATCGTCGAACCGGAACGGGTCGGCATGGCCGAACCAGCCCGTGAGCGGCTGGTCGAGCGCCGCCTGATGACGGCGGGCGACGAACACGTGGGAGGGCGCGCCGGGGCCGCCGTTCAGGTACTTGTAGCCGCAGCCGACCGCGAAATCCGCGCTCGATCCCGTGAGGTCGAGCGCGACCGCGCCGGAGGAATGCGCGAGGTCCCAGACGACGAGCGCGCCGGCCCGGTGGATCGCGCCCGTGACCGCGCCCATGTCCTGCATCGCGGCCGAGCGGTAGTTCACGTGGGAGAGCGTCGCGACGGCGGTGTCGCGCGTCACCGCGCCCGCGATCTCGCCGGCCGGCACGAAGCGCGCCGCGAGCCCCAGCATGCGCGCGGCGCTCTCGACGATGTGGTTGTCGGACGGGAAGTTGCCGGCTTCCGCCAGGATCTCGCGGCGGCCGGGCCGCATCCGGGCGGCCGCGACCAGGAGCTTGAAGAGATTGACCGAGATCGAGTCGGTGATCGTCACCTCGTCGGGCTCCGCCCCGAGAATGGGCGCGAGCTTGGCGCCGACCCGGGCCGGGGCGCCGTACCAGTCGGCGCTATTCCAGGACGCGATGAGGTCGCGCCCCCACTCGCGCCCGATCACGTCGTCCATCCGGGCGCGCACGCCGCGCGGGAGGGCGCCGAGCGAGTTGCCGTCGAGGTAGATCGTGCCCTCCGGCAACGCGAAGCGGTCGCGGGTGTGGGCCAGCGGGTCGTCGCTGTCCTGCGCGATGCAGGCTTGGCGGGTGATCGGCATCCGGACCTCCATTCGGCGAAGCCTCGCCGCGAGTGTAGCCGCGAGCGAAATTGTTTGAAGCTTAAAAGATCGGCGCCTGCCCGGTCAGTCGGCAAGCTTCATCAATCTCTCCAGACGCGCGACGGCGCTCGGGATCGGCGCCACGAT